>JAZREO010000162.1:0-19935 GCA_045660845.1 Eubacteriales bacterium | reverse complement strand
GGCTCCGGAGGACGCATCATCGGCGAAAAGGTCGCCACGCTGCTGGGTATCCCCTTCTATGATCGGAAGTTGATCCAGATCACTGCGGAAAAGAGCGGCTTTCATGCCGCGGTTGTGGAGCAGATGCAGCAAAGAAAGCCTGCCAGCCTCCTCTATACCCTTTCCGGCTCCGGCTTGGAATTTCCCCTGCAGGACCAAATCTTTTTTGCCCAGGCTTCGGTCATCCGGGAACTGGCAGCGGAGGGTCCCTGCGTCATTGTGGGCGGCTGTGCGGACAGCGTCCTGGAAGGAAAAGCCAAGCAACTGAAGGTCTTTATCCACGCCCCCTTAGAGCAGCGCGCCCAGCGGACCCGCCAGGTCTACAAGGTGGAGACAAAGAACTATGAGGACTATGTCAAGAAGATGGATAAAAAGCGCAAGTCCTACTACGATTATTTCGCCCACCGCACCTGGGGAAAGGCAGAAAATTATCACCTCTGCCTGGACAGTTCCATCGGACTGGACATGGCGGCAGATCTCATCATGCGCACCGCTAAAGAAATAACAAACAAAGACTGACAAAAAAGGCACAGACCGCAGAAAATATAATTGATACTTAGGTCTGTACTGTTTTTCGAAGTAATCAAGGAGAAAGAGGTTTTTACTCTTTCTCCTCGTTCTTTTTATAATGAAAAATTCCGCCGTAGCGGAATTTAATTGAATTTTCTGCTTTCCGTCAATGCTCCTATCGGCGTATCACATACGCCTTCAGTCACATTGACGAAATCTGCACTCTTTTTTGTCAGTCTTTAATAAAGCCACAGACCGCAGATAAATAAAAGAAGAAAGCCGCCCTATGGGGCGGCTTTCTTCTTTTATGATTATCTTTTCGCAATCAAGCGGAGATAAAACTCCACCGCCTTGCAGATGGTCTCCAAGGGGATGCGCTCATCGTTGCCGTGGATGGTGGCACGCTCCTCCTTGGAAAGCGCCATGGCGGAAAAGCGATAGACCCGATCGCAGAGATCCCGGTAATGGCGGGAGTCGCTGCACGCCAGCATCAGGTAGGGCGAGACCAGCGTTCCCTGCCAGGTGGCGGCTATGGCGTCGCCCAGCTGCTCCCACTCCGCCCCGGAGGGCTCAGAGATGGGCGAGGGATCATTGCCGTCCATGCAGGTGATCTTGATCTTTGGGTCATGGACAATCTTGCGGATATAGTCCATTGTGGACTCCACCGTCTCCCCGGGGATGATTCGGAGATTGGCGGTCATCCGAGCATAGGCGGGCATGACATTCAGCCCCTTACTGCCCTGCATGGTGGTGAAGGCGCAGGAGGTGCGCATCAGCGCATTGAGTTCCCCGCCGGATCTTTTACAGATCATGTCCAGCACCGGCATGAAGCACCAAAGATTGGCGAATATCAGCCGGTAGAGGAAGGTGGAATGGCGTCCCAAGAGGTCAAACATTGCTGCCGCAGGGCGGGTGAGCCGCCGGGGTGCGGGATGCTCTTCCACCCGGACGCAAGCGGCGGAAAGGAGCCCTACCGCTGTATGGGGCGGGGGTGCGGAAGCATGACCGCCGCCGCCCTCCACCTCAAAGGAGACATTCAGCATCCCCTTTTCAGCGATGCCCACCACCGCGCAGGGGCGCTCGACGCCGGGGAATACCTTTTCCACAACAGCACCGCCCTCGTCCACCACCATGGCGGGACGGATCCCATGCTCCTCAAACCAGCGAACGATGGCGGGAGCGCCGTTGCCGTTGATCTCCTCATCGCCACCAAAGGCGAGATAAATATCATTTTTCGGCTGAAAGCCCTGCTTAATGAGCTGCTCCGCCGCTTGCAGGACTGCGTTGAAGGTGCCTTTTGTATCCAGGGTGCCCCGTCCCCAGAGGACATCGTCCTCGATGATGCCCTCAAAGGGGGGCTTTTTCCAGTTTGCCTCCTCCACGGACACCACATCATAGTGCGCCATCAGAACAGTAGGCGCACCCTCCTCCCTGCCCTTCCAATGAAAGAGCAGCGCCCGGCGGTCCGGCTGATAGAGGGTGCAGCTCTCATAGACATGGGGGAACATTCCCGGCAAGAGAGCCAGCAGCCTTTCAAACTCCCCCTCGTCCTCCCGGGAGCGGTCCCGGTCAGAGATGGTGCGGCAGCGGACCATTGCCTGCAGGTCCCGGATGGCTTTTTGCCGGTCAAAGTCCAAGGGTGCGGCGTCCGGCGTTTTTTCGGGGCGGGGACGGAACAGAGCGGCGCGCAAGAGCACCACCCCCAGAAACAGCGCTAAAAGCCCCAAAAGGATCCAAAGGATGATCATACTTACAGTTTTCCTTTCTTATAGAGTATCCGGGCGACGGCAATGGCGATGATAGCGCCCACCGGCACCAGGATGCCCACCAGACCGTCCAGACCCTGCACCCCGCACATGGGCAGGATGATATAGATCGCCAGCATGACGCTGACCGGGGCGATGGCGAGCTTCCAGTTGCGGGAGATATACACCACGCCCAGAGCACCAAAGAGCGCCGGCAGGATGTTATTGAATGAGGGCTCCAGGGCGGGACTTTCCAAAATGGGAGTCAGCGGTACGATCATCAGCACGCCCAGGGCGATAATAAGAATCGTCACGATGGAGGAGGTGGCGACGGCGATGGTGGAGATGATCTCCGCCTCCTTTGTACCCGCCTTGACCTGCGCATTCTCCATGGCGCTCATGGCGCAGGGGGCTTTCAGGTTGGTGATATTCCCGGTAACAAATGCCAAGTAGGAGCTTCCCGCACCCAGCATGGGGATATAAGTAAACACCTCGATCAGCCCCACCGTCCAAAAGATGGGCGCTACGCCGATCAGTCCTTTGAGGACCACGCCCCAATCGGGCTTCAGCTGATAGATGATGGCGACCAGCAAGGGAAAGGCGGCGATGGCAACGCCGGCAATGGCGCCCCAGACCCGTCCGTCGATATGGATCTGCTCTTCATAAGGTCTTTTGCTCATGTTCTTAACCTCCGATCCAGTTGGTGATGGGAATGGCGGCTGCCATCCCGATCAGCATACAAATAGGCAGGGCGTAGTCATTGATCCAGTTCCATTTGGTGACCTTGATCACAAGACCGAACAGCGCCATGCAGACCGCCGAGACCAGCATGACGAACACCTTGGTCCAGCCGGCAAGCCCGGTGCTGATATCGGTGAAGATCAGCCCCAAAAATGCGCTGATCATCCCCATAAAGAGGGCGGCGGTAACGATCTCGCCCCATTTTTTGTCCTTATTGCGCATCTTGACCATGCCGCCCTGGATCCGCTTGCAGAGGATGGGCACCAGCACCAATCCCACGATGATGCCCAGGGTCATGACGATGGCAATATTGAGAAACTGCTCGCCGGTGATGACGACAGCGGACTCCTCCAGGGAGGTGCCCGCCGCCTTTGCTGCGGACTCGGCGGCAGTCAGCTCATAGGTCAGCGCGCCGATGACCGAAAGGCGCAGCCAAGGCAAGGCAAGCCCCAGCTTCTTAGAGAGCACCAGCACGCCCATCAAGATAGAAATTGCGGGCGCGATGGTGAAGATGGCGGAAGAGACCACCGTTTTCCGCAGGGTGGAGGTCGCCATCCCCATTTCCTTGCCCGCCCGCCAGGCACGCAGAAGGAAAAAGACCGACTGGGCGGTCACCAGCAGCAGGAGGGCGCCGACGATCAAAAATAAGATCGGACTGTTCAGGCTGAATTCCATCGTTCTTACTCCTTAGATTTAAAATATTGGAAGAAATTACATTCTAAAGTGCCGTTATAAAGCTTGCGGCGCTTGTCCGCCGGGCGACCAAACAGCCGCTCAAAGTCCTTCTCCGGGGCGATGATGAAATACCGCCAGCCGGGCTTTTTCTCAAAGACCTTCCCCATCACCCGGTAAAGCTCCCGCGCCTGGGTCTGGTCCAGGAGCCGCTCGCCGTAAGGCGGGTTGGTGATGACCATGCCCCGGGGGGTATCCAGGGTGAATTCCCGGACATCCCGGACAGCAAACTCCAGGCAGTCCGACACTCCGGCACGCTTGGCGTTATCGGCGGCGATCGCCGCCATTTTGGGGTCGATATCAAAGCCAAAGCCCCGGAAGGGGATGTCCTTTTTCGCCTGGCTGCGGGCAATTTTGCGCCGTTCCTGCCAAAGGGATCTGGGCAACGCCTCCCAGTTTTCGGCGGCAAAGCCACGATTTAGACCCGGCGCCATATTCCGCGCCAGCATGGCGCCCTCAATGAGCAGCGTCCCGCTGCCGCAGAAGGGGTCATACAGCATGGTATCAGGATAGGGGCGCGCCAGCATGCAAAGTGCGGCGCCCAAGGTCTCCCGGATGGGTGCCGGCTGCGCTGCCGGACGATAGCCCCGCTTATGGAGCGCCTGACCGGAGGTGTCCAGCATCAGAACCGCCCGGTCTTTAAAGATGGAGAACCGGACACTGTATAGAGCGCCGTCCTCGATGAAAATTTCTCGCTTATAGCATTTTTCCAGCCGACGGACAATGGCTTTTTTGATAATAGACTGGCAGTCGGGGATGCTATGCAGTTTAGAGTTCAAGGCGTGTCCCTTTACCGGGAACCGTCCGTCCTCCGGGATCCATTGCTCCCAGGGCAAGGCTCTTACTCCTTCAAACAGTTCATCGAAGCTGCGGGCAGGAAACTCCCCCAGCACGATCTCCACCCGCTGACCGGTCCGCAGCCAGAGGTTGGCATCCACCACCGTTTCTTCGGTGCCGGTGAAAAAGACCCGTCCGTTTTCGGTTACCACATCTTCTGCGCCGATTCCCCGCAGTTCCTGGGTCAGAAGCGCCTCCAGCCCGAAAAGGCAGGGCACGCAACATTTGATTTTTTTCATGTCGTTCCTCGTTTCTTTTTGATGAGAAGATTATAACATATGGATTGCTTTTTTACAATTAAAAAAGTATAATATAGCCATGAAGATTTACACCTTTAATGACTATTGCAAGGATCAGTTCGGAGAAAAGCTCTATAAGCTCTCCCTGGACGGGGGGTTCTCCTGCCCCAACCGTAAAAGCCGCACCGAGGGCGGATGCAAATTCTGCGCCGGTGGCAGCGGCTTCTTTTCCGCTGAGGAAATGGACGAAGCCAAGGGGCAGGTGGCGAAAAAATTCAAGGGCGGGCGGTACATCGCCTATTTTCAAAGTTACACCGGCACCCACGCCCCGGCGGAGCAGCTCCGCGCCCTCTATTCCCCCATATTAGACCGTCCGGACATCGCCGCCCTTGCCATCGGCACCCGCCCGGACTGTTTGCCGGAGGATACCGTCCGGCTTTTGGGAGAACTATCAGAACGCAAGCCCCTATTCATCGAATTGGGTCTGCAGACCGCAAACGATGAAACAGCCAACAGCTTTAACCGCGCTTACCCCACTTCCTGCTTTTTTGAATCAGTCCAAAGACTCAAGCAGTATCCGAATATCCATATCGTCGCCCACCTGATGATCGGCTTGCCCGGCGAAGGAGAGAAAGAACTTTTAGAGAGCGTCCGGGCGGTATGCCGCGCCGGAGTGGACGGGGTGAAATTCCATCTGCTGCACATCTTAGAAGGCACCCCCTACGCCGATCTCTGGCGGCAAGGCGAGATCCTCCCGCTCACCCTGGAGGAGTACGGCGATCTTCTCATCGCCGCCCTCCGCACCCTGCGTCCGGGGACCGTTGTCCACCGCATCACCGCCGACGGACCGAAAAAACTCCTCCTTGCCCCTCTTTGGAGCGGGGATAAAAAAAGAGTCTTAAATTATTTGAAGAAACGGATCGAAGAATCTTGACATTCGATCCGTTTCATGTTATTCTATATTCAAGGAAAACCTGCCTTCTCTGACGGATCCGATGTGGAGTTTACCACAGTGAGAAAGCAAGGAATAAACCGCCGACCGTCTGGGCAGCATACGCTTCATTTTGAGTGTATGCTTTTTTTATTGGAGGTAACGCAAATGTACGAACAATGGAATGGATTTCACGCCGGAAAATGGCAGAATGGGATCAATGTACGAAGTTTTATTAAAAAGAATTACACCCCCTACGAGGGTGACGAGAGCTTTTTAGCCCCCGCTACCGAGCGGACTCAAAAGGTGCTCGCCAAGTTTGAAGCGCTTTTAGCAAAAGAGCGTGAAAACGGCGGCGTGCTGGACGTGGATACCGAAACGGTCACCTCGCCCACCGCTTATCAGCCGGGGTATCTGGACAAGGAAAACGAGCTGATCGTCGGGCTGCAGACCGATGCGCCTTTGAAGCGGGGGGTCAACCCCTTCGGCGGCATCAACATGACCCGCAAGGCGTGCAAGGCGTACGGCTATACCCTCTCTCCCAAGATCGAGGAGGAATTCCATTACCGCACGACCCATAATGACGGCGTTTTCCGGGTCTATAATCAAGCCATCCGTAAGGCGCGTCATAGCGGTATCATCACCGGTCTGCCGGATGCCTACGGCAGAGGGCGGATCATCGGCGACTATCGCCGGGTAGCGCTCTATGGTGTGGATCACCTGATCGCCTGCAAGGAGGCGGACAAGGCGGCACTGGCGGATACCCTCTTAGATGCAGAGACCATCCGCCGCTTGGAGGAGCTTTATCAGCAGATCGCCTTCTTAGGCAAGCTCAAGCAGATGGCAGCCATGTACGGCTATGATATCTCCCAGCCTGCCGGTAACGCCCGCGAGGCAGTGCAATGGCTGTATTTCGGGTATCTCGCCTCCATCAAGGAGCAGAACGGTGCCGCCATGAGCTTAGGTCGTACCGCCACCTTCTTAGATATCTATATCCAGCGGGATCTTGAGAACGGCACCCTCACCGAAAGTGAGGCCCAGGAGCTGATCGACGATTTTGTGTTGAAGCTTCGTTGCGCCCGGCATCTCAGAACCCCGGAATATAACGAGCTTTTTGCCGGCGACCCTATGTGGATCACCGAAGCCTTAGGCGGCATGGGTGAGGACGGACGGACCCTGGTAACCAAGAACACCTTCCGGTTCCTCCATACCCTCTATAATCTCCACCCCTCCGCCGAGCCCAATCTGACAGTGCTCTGGTCCCGGAAGCTGCCGGAGAACTTCAAGCTCTACTGCGCCAAGGTTTCTGAGGAGACCTGCTCCATTCAATATGAAAACGACGATCTGATGCGCCCCCACTATGGGGACGATTATGCCATCGCCTGCTGCGTCTCCGCTATGCGGGTGGGCAAGGATATGCAGTTCTTCGGCGCCAGAGCCAATCTGGCGAAGCTTCTGCTCTATAGCTTAAACGGCGGGCGGGATGAAAAGAGCGGCGAGCAGGTGGGTCCGGAGCACGCTCCTTACGAGGGAGAGTATCTGGACTATGAAAAGGTCCTGGAGCTGATGGACTTCTATCGTCCCTGGCTGGCAAAGACCTATGTCACCGCCATGAATATGATCCATTATATGCACGATAAATATGCCTACGAAAAGACCCAGATGGCGCTTCACGATACCAATGTTCATCGCTATATGGCATTCGGTATTGCCGGTCTTTCGGTGCTGACCGACTCCCTTTCCGCCATTAAATACGCCAAGGTGCGGGTCATCCGGGACGAAACCGGGCTGATCACCGATTTTGAGACTGAGGGCGACTTCCCCACCTACGGCAACGACGATAACCGGGCGGATGCCATCGCCGTAGAGCAGACCAAGAACTTTTTCGAGGCGCTCAAAGAGATCCCCACCTATCGGAATGCGGAGCATACCCTTTCCATTCTGACCATTACCTCCAACGTGGTATACGGAAAGAAGACCGGCTCCACCCCCGACGGGCGGAAGGCGGGCGAGCCCTTTGCCCCCGGTGCCAACCCCATGCACGGCAGGGAAAAGAACGGAGCCTTAGCGGCGCTCAATTCCATGGCAAAGCTGCCCTATCAGGTCTGCAAGGACGGCATTTCCAATACCTTCTCGGTGGTTCCCTCGGCGCTGGGCAATACCCTCTCCGAGCGGAAGGAAAACCTTGTCGGCATCATCGACGGCTATTTCAAGCAGATGGCGCAGCATATCAACGTCAACGTCCTCAGCCGGGATACCTTGCTGGATGCCCAGCAGCACCCCGAAAAATACCCCAACCTCACCATCCGGGTCTCCGGTTACGCAGTCAATTTCCATAAGCTTTCCAAGGACCAGCAGAATGAGGTCATCTCCCGGACCTTCCACGAGGCGATGTAAATGCAGGGCAGGATCCATTCCTTTGAATCCATGGGCTGCGCCGACGGCCCGGGCATCCGCTTTATCGTTTTCTTCCAGGGCTGCCCTCTGCGGTGCGCCTACTGCCATAATCCCGACACTTGGGACTGTAAAGGTGGAAGCCTTTACACCCCAGAGGAGATCGTGGAAAAAGCCCTGCGCTACCGCTCCTACTTCGGAGAGCAGGGCGGTATCACCCTCTCCGGCGGTGAGCCGATGATGCAGCCTGCCTTTGCGGCGGAGCTGCTGAAAGCCTGTAAAAAAGAAGGTCTGCACACGGTTTTGGACACCTCCGGCATGGCAGGCGAACCCTATTGGAGTGAAATTTTACACCACACAGACCTGGTCCTGGCGGATCTGAAATTCGCCACAGAGGAGCAATACCGCCAAAACAGCGGCGGCTCCCTCATGCAGGTGCTGCGGTTCCTCAAAAAGACCGAGGAGCAGGGGGTTCCCCTCTGGCTCCGCCATGTGGTGGTCCCGGGGCTGACGGACACCGATCTGCCGGAAATTCTGGAGATCGCCGATCGTTTTTCCAATGTCCGGCGGGTGGAGCTTTTGCCCTTTAAAAAATTCTGTACCTCAAAATATGAAAATTTAGAGATCTCTTTTCCTTTGGCGGAGGTTCCGGAATGTAATACCGCACTTCTGGAAAGACTAAATGATACTTTAAGGAGGTATAAAAATGGCTGTTATTCATTTGACGCAGGCAACCTTTGAGGAGGAGGTCCTTCGGAGCGAAAAGCCGGTACTCATCGACTTTTTCGCCACCTGGTGCGGACCCTGCAAGATGCTCTCCCCTATCATTGATCAACTGGGTGAAGAGGTTCGCGATGTGAAGATCTGCAAGGTAGATGTGGACGAAGAAAGCGGGCTCGCCGCCCAGTTCGGTGTCAGTTCCATTCCCACGCTGGTTCTGATGAAGGAGGGTAAGCTTGCGGACAAGCGCATCGGCGGAATGTCCAAAAAGGCCCTGCTGGAATTTATCCATCAATAAAAAAAGTCGGCTGAAAAGCCGACTTTTTTATTGTTTTTAGGGACTCATAATGTATAAGCCCTGAGATACGCCGAGCGGTACGCTCCGCGGAAGATGGCCCTTTTTCGGGCTTAGACCACGCCTTGGGCCTTCATGGCTTCGGCTACCTTCAGGAAGCCTGCGATGTTTGCACCGGCGATGAGATCGCCCTTCATGCCGTACTTCTCGGCAGCCTCGGAGGAAGCCTTGAAGATGTTTGCCATGATCTGCTTGAGCTTGGCATCCACTTCCTCGGCAGTCCAGCTATAACGCATGGAGTTCTGGCTCATCTCGAGACCGGAAACGGCAACGCCGCCGGCATTCACTGCCTTAGAGGGAGCGATGATAACGCCATTCTCCTTCAGATATGTAACAGCCTCGGCGGTGGTGGGCATATTTGCCACCTCCACATAATACTTCACGCCGTTAGCAACGATATTCTCCGCATCCGCAAGACCCACTTCATTCTGGGTGGCGCAAGGCATGATAATATCCACCTTCTGCTCCCAGGGACGCTTGCCGGCGAAGAAGGGAACGCCGAACTTATCGGCATAATCCTGGACCTTATTGCGTCCGGAAGCACGCATCTCCAGGAGATAATCGATCTTTTCATCGGTATTGATACCGTCGGCATCGTAGATATAACCGTCGGGACCGGAGAGGGTAACTACCTTACCGCCCAGCTCGGTGACCTTCTTGACCGTACCCCAGGCAACATTACCAAAGCCGGATACTGCAAAGGTCTTGCCCTCGATGGTCTCACCCAGGGATTTGAGCAGCTCAACAACATAGTAGACAGCGCCGTAGCCGGTTGCCTCGGGACGGATCAGGGAGCCGCCAAAGGGGATGCCCTTGCCGGTCAGCACGCCGGTAAACTCATTGCGCAGTCTTTTATACTGACCAAACATATAGCCCACTTCCCGGGCACCTACGCCGATATCACCGGCGGGAACGTCGGTATCAGCGCCGATATGGCGGGAAAGCTCGGTCATAAAGCTCTGGCAGAAGCGCATGACTTCGCCATCGCTCTTGCCGCTGGGATCGAAGTCTGCACCGCCCTTACCGCCGCCCATGGGCAGGCTGGTCAGGCTGTTCTTAAAGGTCTGCTCAAAGCCCAAAAACTTCATAATAGAAAAGTTTACAGTGGGATGGAAACGGATGCCGCCCTTATAAGGACCGATGGCGGAATTGAACTGGATGCGGTAACCGCGGTTGACCTGCACCTTGCCATTATCGTCCACCCAGGGTACACGGAAGCAAATCTGACGCTCCGGCTCCACCATCCGCTCAAACACGCCCGCCTCGATCAAGTCAGCGCGCTGCTCAGCCACAGGCTCCAAAGACTCCAGCACTTCATAGACCGCCTGCAGGAATTCCTTCTCGCCGGGGTTCCGCTTCTCAACGCGTGCATAAAGATCGTTGAGGTATGCATTTTTAATTGCCATCTTTCATCACTCCTACATCATAAATAATATAATAAAAAATTTTATCACCGCAATTTTCCATTGTCAATCATTTTTTCGATCTTTTTCTCTTTAATTTGCGATTTTTTTATGTTATCATAAATATATGACAAAGTTGAAGATAAAAAAACCTATTTTGATCGGGATCATAGCGGCGGCTTTGGCGGGCATTGCTATTTTCTTGCTCTGTCTGCTGCCGAAGGGCGGTGCGGATCCCCGCGCTCTGCTGGCGGATGCCAAGACGCTGAGCGCGCAAAACCTCTGCCTGACGGCGATGGTGCAGAGAGACCCCGCTGACGAGGAAAGCTGGCGGCAGCTTTTGACCAACTATCAGATCTTAGGCGCCGACCCGCTCACCTTGGAGGCGACGCGGCAGGCGTCCGGCTTTGCCATCACCCTGCCGGAGGAGGTCGCCATCCAAAAGGAGGAGCCGGGTGCGCTCCTGGGCACCGGCGGCATCCTGCAGGGCGGCAAGAAGATCACCGACTATGAAAATACCAATGCACTTGCTACCGACGGAACGACAGTCTATTTAGCCCGGCAGGATGGGATCTATGCCACCTACCACGGACTGGAGATCAAAATATCCCCCGCCAGGGCGGAACGGATGATTGCCGCAGAAAATGGGCTTTATTTCCTGAACGCCACCGCAAAAAGGGTGCAGTACATCGCCCGGGACGGGCACCGCATCGAAACCTTATCCCACATTCCCGCCGCAGATTTTTCCTTTTTAAATGGGACCCTCTGGATCGCAGGAACGGACGGTATTTTATATAAGGATGGTTCAGCCATCGAATCTGCATATCCGGTCAAGGAGCTTTGCGTGGCAGAGGGCGTTCTTTACGCCGCCGGCAGCGCAGGACTGCTTGAGATCACCGACGCAGGCGCCAAGCTGCTGCTCTCCTCTCCCCTTTCCGGCATTGCCGGCGGGGACGGCATCTACTACATCGACCGCAACGGCTATCCTGCCAAATTCGACCCCACCCGAAAAGAAGCGACCATATTAAAAGAAAAGACCGCCATTGCCATTGGCGTTGATGGTGAAAAAGTCTACTATTTAAATAAGAAACTGAAAATAAAAGCCATTTAAAATTGCCCCGTTTCCCTAAAAGACAAAAAAGTTGAATTTTTTTAAAATTAGGGGTTGCAATTCACACTTTAGTATGCTATACTGTCAAAGTAAATTTCTCGTTGAAACCTCTGGGATGAAAAAAACCGGAGGCGGAGAGGACTCTGGAGAAGCTCATTCATTTGAGTGCCGAAGGTGCAAGGTCCAAAGGACCGAATCTCTCAGGCAAAAGGATAGAGGTCATATTGCAGTGCTTATGAGTATTGCTATATTCTTTTCTTTTTCGGAGTCGTTGCGCGTAGGTGCAGCGATTTTTTATTTTGTAATTTTTTTATAGGAGGGTTCATTAAAATGGATCAATTAGCAAACCTTGTGGATAAGATCAATACTTATATCACAGACTATGTTCTCATTATTCTGTTGATCGGTGTCGGTCTGTTCTACACCATCAAGACCCGCTTTGTGCAGGTTCGCTGCTTCGGCGAAGGTATGAAAGCGGTATTCGGCAAGTTTTCCATGAAGGGCGGCAAGCAGGCGGGCGGCTTAAGCTCCTTTCAGGCGCTGGCAACTGCCATTGCTGCGCAGGTCGGTACCGGTAACATCGTCGGTGCCTGCGGTGCTATCCTGATCGGTGGTCCCGGTGCCATCTTCTGGATGTGGGTCATCGCCTTCTTCGGTATGGCGACCATCTACGCAGAGGCGGTTCTGGCGCAAAAGACCCGCGTTGTGGATGCAGACGGCAACGCAGACGGCGGTCCTATTTATTATATGAAGGCGATCTTCAAGAACGGCTTCGGTAAATTCCTGGCTGTCTTCTTTGCCATCGCCGCTGTTCTGGCGCTGGGCTTCATGGGCAGCATGGTGCAGTCCAACTCCATCGGCTCTGCCTTCCAGACTGCTGTTGGCGTACCCAGCTGGGTAGTGGGTCTCATCATCACCGCCATCTCTGTACTGATCTTTTTGGGCGGTGTCAACCGTATCGCTTCTGTTACCGAAAAGATGGTTCCCTTTATGGCAAGTCTTTATCTGATCGGTGGTCTTCTTGTTATCATCTGCCGTATTCAGTACATCCCTGAAACCTTCGGCATGATCTTTAAGTATGCTTTTGCTCCCCAGGCGATCGTGGGCGGTACCTTCGGCGTCGCTTTGAAGACTGCTATCAGCCAGGGTGCTAAGCGCGGTCTTTTCTCCAATGAGGCCGGTATGGGTTCTACCCCCCACGCTCATGCGCTTGCTAAGGTAGAAAATCCCCATGATCAGGGCGTAGCCGCCATGATCGGCGTCTTTATCGATACCTTCATCGTCCTGACCATGACCGCCATCATCACCATCTCCACCCTTTATGCCGGCTCCGGCATCACTCCCGGCTTCAATCCCGGTGTGGATAAGAACAACATGGCGCAGGTCGCTATGGGCAATATCTTCTCCACCTTCATGGGTGACGATATCGGCGCAAAGGTCGGCGCGATCTTTATCGCGATCTGCCTTGCATTCTTCGCCTATTCCACCATCATCAGCTGGAATCTCTTTGGTAAGATCAACTTCCAGTATCTCTTCGGCAAAAAATCTACCGTCATTTATACGTTGATCTCTCTGGTCTTCATCTTCTTAGGCTCTATTCTCAAGAGCGACCTGGTCTGGAACCTGACCGACTTCTTCAACTACCTGATGGTACTTCCCAACGCCATTGCACTCTTTGCAGGCTGTAAGATGATAACCAAGGAGGTCCAGCGCCAGCGTGAAGCAAAGCGCAAAGGAATCTCTAAATAAGAATAAAAAAATCCCCTGACCTTCGGGTCAGGGGGATTTTTTATTTTACTAAGTTTCCGCCAACGATCACATGGCAGACCTGCAGATCTTCGTCCAATGCCAGAAGGTCCGCATCGTAGCCGGGGACCAGTTTTCCTTTGGGAAGCCCCAGGATGCGGGCAGGAGTCTCGGACGCCATCTTCAGTACATCCGGGAACGGAAGCCCTACCTCCAAAGCACAGAACCGAACCAACCGGTCCGCAGTAGCAATACTTCCCGCAAAGGCGGAGCGATCACGAAGCTTGCAGACGCCGTCCTCCACGATGCAGGGCACGCCGCCCACCGAGGACTCTTTTGCGTCCGTCCCTGCCACCGGCAGAGCGTCGGTAACCAGGGCGACATGCTCCGGTCCCTTGACCTTATGGATCAGGCGTACTAATTCAGGGGGCAGGTGGCAGCCGTCGGCAATGATCTCCGCGTCCAGGTCGTCCCTCAAAAACGCTGTTTCCAGCACTCCCCCACGACGGAAGCCATGGTCCCGAACAACGGTAGAGGTGCAGGAATAGAGATGGGTGATGAGGGAGCAGCCCCGCTCTGCGGCGGCGTTCATCTCGCTATAAGACGCACCGGTATGACCGGCAGAGGGCAGGATCCCTGCTTTTAAGAGCGCTTGCAAAAAGGCGTGATCCTCGTCCCGCTCCGGCGCATAACTCCAGCGGCGGATCAAGCCGCCAAACCGGTTAATCAGCCGCTCATAGTCCTCTTTGACGGGAGCAGTGATAATGGCAGGATCCTGCGCCCCGCACTGGGCGGGGGAAAAATAGGGTCCCTCCAGGTGCACCCCTGCCATGGCGGGGTGATGGCACTCTGCCAGCCGCTCCAGCGCTCCCTCCATCTCCCGGGGAGTTCCCGAGGTGATGGTGGGTAATTGGGTGGTGGCGCCGCAGGACAAATGATAGTCCATCGCCTTCTCCATCTCATGGGGCTCTGCCTTGGCATAGTCATACCCTAACGCGCCATGGCAATGAAGCTCGATAAAGCCCGGTACCAGGTATTGGTCGGACCAATCAAGGGTCTGGTCCGCCGGTTCTGCGCCGTCGGTCACCGCCAGAATCTTCCCGTCCTCGAAATAAAGATAGCCCGGCTGGAAATCGCCGTCCTTGAATATTTTTTTACTGTAAATTCTTATCTTCATTTTCCCTGCGCGATGTTAACGCACTCCTCATCTTCTTTCAGCATTTTGAAAATGCGCGCCAGGCGACGAGTATAGCAAAGGTTCCATGCCTCGCCGATGGTCTTGGTGCAGCCATGGGGAGGATAAGCCGCATAAGCATTGGGATAATTGGCGACCCAATCCAGGCTGCACTTGACCCCTTCTGCTTTGAGATAATCCCCGCGGTGGGTGGTATACCCGCTCTCCACTTCATAGCGATCCTCTGCCACCAGCTCGGGCCAATAGCCCATGATATTGGCAGTCTCGCTGAAATCAGCGTGCCCGCCGCCGAAGCCGCCTTCATCATGATATTTCCGCAAGGTCTCCATATCCTCGTCGGTCAGCATGGGGTACTCTGCCCGATGCTCCAAAAAGTAAGGATAGGGGTCCTTATTGAGCTGACGAACACGATGACCGGTGACCATCGTTGCATAATTCTTTTTCTTATACGCCTGCGTACGCAGGAAAAAGTCCAGAAAAGCGTTGTTGCCACCATGAGAGGTGACGATGAGGATCTTGCGGAAGCCGTTTCTGGCGATCTCATCGCAAAGTTCTTCCATGACCGTCAAGAGCGTATGCGGACTGAGAACAATGTTCCCTGCCCCGGACGAATCCTCCAGCGGATCCTCCACATAATGGACAGGAACCATATCCCCCAGCCAAAGACCGGTGGGAAAGATCACCACATCCTCTAATTTTGCTGCATCCTCCACGCACTGCTTGACCTTCATAGAGTCGGTGCCCAGGGGCAGATGAGGACCATGCTTTTCCACGCAGCCTAAAGGCAGGATGCAAAGACCGCCGGACTTTTCGACAGCGGCTTTCATTTCATCGGAACGCAATAATTCCCAATTCATCGTTATACCTCCAGGCTATCAAAATCGCAATACAGGGTAGCGTCATCATGCAGACGCAGGATGGTGCAGGGGCAATCCTCTGTAATCCCATCTTCCAGCATTTTCTTCACTGCAGCCCGCTTGGTGGTGCCGGGGACCATGCAGAAAAGATGCTTACCCGCGGTCAGGGTAGGAACAGTCAGGGTCAGTGCCTCCTCAGGCACCTCCCTGAGGGCTGCAAAGCAACCGTCATGCACCTGCTGATTGCGGCATACAAGGTCTAACTTTGCCCGCTTGACCATCATGGGGTCGTGAAAATCCGCCACGCCGGGGTCATTGAAAGCGATATGACCATTCTCGCCGATGCCCATGCAGACAATATCTGTAGGATACTTCTTCAACAGAGCAGTATAGCGAGCGATCTCCTCCTCCGCCTCAGCGGCAGGGTTCAGCTTATAGACACCCTTAAAGGGCACCTTGCTGAAGATCGCATCCTCCAGGAAATTGGAGAAGCATTGGGGCGCATCGGCGGCAAGACCGATATATTCATCCATATGGAAGGCGTTGATACGGGACCAGTCGATGCCCGGCTGAACGCAGAGATACGCCAAAGTCTCATTCTGAGAAGGAGCGGCGGCAAAGATGATATTGACTTCATCCTTTTCCTCCAGCATCTTGCGGATGCAAGCGGCGATCTCCAGGGCAGCAGCATGACCCAATCCATCCCGGTCTGCATAGCCCTTGACCGCCATCTGATCCTTCTGCAGGGCAACCAGCGGCAGCCGGAAGAAGGATTCTGCGCCGGCGGTGAACGCCTCGGCGGGGGTCTCATATGTATGGGCACGGGTCAACTGCTCGGGGCTGAGAGATTTCAAGCCCTCAAAATCATGGAGATGGGGCTCCAGAGAGACCACCACATCCCCCTCCTGCTCCGTCAGATGGCGGCGAAGGATGGCAGCGAGAGCCGCATCCCCTTCCCCGGCAGGGAGAATGACCCCGTCGGAAGCATCCTTGATATGGAAATATGCCACATAGCTCTTCAAAAGCTCATAAGCGGCAGCAGCGTCATAGCCGCCCAGGACAAAGTTGCCGGCATCAAAAACGGCCTTCAGCCGTCCGCCGAAATGCTCCAGCATCCTTAAGCACTTCTCCGGGCTCTCGCCATAGATCCCTGCCTCATTTTCATGGCAGAGGGTAACATCATATTTATCCGCCAGGTCCAATAACTGACCCATCCGGGCGAAGGTTTCTTCCTCTGTAAGATCATAAAAACTAAAGATCCGGCAGAAGGGCACCCCTAAGATCTGAGCGGTACGGAAGACCTGCTCTGCCCGCTCAAGGTGAGCGGCAAAATCATCGGCGGGGTAAATTTTTCCAATAGGGCTGCCGAGAGCGGTAACGCCCATCCCCTCTTTTTCCAAAAGGGCGGCCAGGTCACGCGCCTCGCTATCGGTCAGGTCGGCAATATTCTTGCCGTCCAGCATCCGAAGTTCAATATTGGAAATCCCTAACTTCTTAAATCCGGCGATCTGCTCTTGGAGCACCGGAGAATATTCATCGGCAAAGCCGCTAACGATCAATCGACTCATCGATAATCCACCTCCACTGTTTTATCTTCTGTATAAGAACGGACGATCGCATCCATGATGAAGACCGGCTGGATCAGTTCCTCATAGGTCATCTCCATCTCCTCGCCATTCATCAAGCGCTCCAGCTTCTGAAGCTCGGTGGCGTAGGCGGTCTTATCGGATTTGATGTTCAGTCCCAGGCTCTCCTCCTTGGTGATAACATCACCATGGTAAGCGGTGGTCTCATAATAAAGACCGGAAATATCGTAATTTTCGTAATGGAAAAGAACGCTGACCCGCATGCCGTCCTGATGGGCGGTAACGGAGCGGGGCGCACCAAAGATGGAGGTCACCAGCTGGACCAGGTGCTGAGCATAGAACCAAAATCCGCTGTACTCACTATCGATATGGAGCGGCGCAGAAATGGTTCCCGCCAGGATCTCATCCCGATGCTCGGCGGCAAATTCCTGCAGCCGGACCGCATTGGGCCAGAGCACAACGGTAGAGCCGCCGGACAGACGAACGCCCGCAGCGCGACATTCCTCAATAAGGCGCACGGCCTCCTCGGGCTCGCAGGTGATGGGCTTATCGATAAACAAGGGAATTCCGCTGGCGATATAGGGCTTGGCATAGGGATAATGATGCTTGCCGTCCCGGGCGGTGATGATCACGCCATCCACCTGCCCCACCATGGCATCGGGGCGATCCAGGACAGGGACTCCGAATTTTTCCCGAAGGGCTTCCGCCGCCTCAGCTTCATGGCTATAAACGCCGACGCACTCCACCTCCGGGCAGACGCCTGCTGCCATTTGCTTTAAGTATTGATCTGCGTGAGAATTCTCACAGCCTAAAATCACAATTTTTTTCATGCAAACTACCTCTTAGAACTTCACCGGCAGGGGATTATTCTTATGACATTCCTCGATGATCGCCACCGTCCGGGCACCGTACTCAGGAATGATCTCCATGGGCTTGCCCTCAAAGAGAGCATCTGCCAGCATATGATAGAACTTATGGGTCGCCACTTTAAAGACAGTCCCTTCAATGGCGCCCTCTTCCTCGTTCCAAGGAAGGGTCTCAACGCAGTAAATGGGCTTGCCATCCTCGTCGCTCAGGGTCTCACGCTGGACGGGGCGAGGCTCCAGCTCCTCAGGCTTGATGTATTTCAGTTTCCACTCCTTGGCGGTAACGGTGAGGGTACCGGCAGTACCCTGGATCTTGAAATTGGGCGCACCGAAGGCATCGGTAGCCGTCAGATTGATCTCCACCAGGGGCTTGCCCGGCGCAGTCAGCAGCAGCTTGGCATAGTCCTCAGCGTCACCGCTGGTAATGGCGGTATCCAACTTGGAATAGACCAATTTGGTCTCATCGTCCCAGCCCAGAAGATCCAAAGCCTGACCAATGGGATGGGGACCGGTATTATAAACACTGCCGGCGCAGCAGCTCTGCAGAGTCTGCCAGTCCCAGCGACGAGCAAAACCACAGTAATTGATGGCGACTTCCACGATCTTGCCCAGCTTGCCGGAAGCAATGATCTCCTTAGCCTTCACAAAGTTGGGGGCAAAGAGGGACTGCTGGAACACTGCAAGCAGGACACCCTTTTCCTCTGCCAGCGCCATCAGCTCCCGGGCTTCCGCCTCAGTCTGACCGAAAGGCTTCTCCACCAGCACATTAAAGCCATGCTCTAAAAGATCCTTTGTAACCCTATAATGATCAAAGGACATGGTGGCATTGACGACCAGGTCGATGCCCTCCATCCCATAAAGGACCTTATAATCTTCATAGGTGGGGCAGCCGAACCGCTCCTCTGAAATCTTACGGCGAACAGCCAGAGGATCGACGGTGGCGACTACCTCCACGATATCATTTTGCTCGCTGGCAAAATACTTACCGTGAATGTCGTAACCGCTTTTTCCCTGACCAATAATGGCAACACGAATCTTTCTCATAAAGAAAAACCTCCTTTTATTCTATACCTTAATTATACAATATAAAAAATGAAATGGAATTGCAAAAAATCGCTTTTACTATTGCAAATCGTCCAAATTTATGGTATCCTTTAACAGGAGGTGAGAAGATGGAATTTATAACAGACGGTCTGCGTTACAAACACGCTTGCGACCCTCAGCCGCAAAAGGGAATGTTTTCTCGTCACGCCCACCATCAATATGAGCTTTTATACCTCATTCGAGGGGATGTTCAATGTATCATCGAGCAGCGGCGTCACCACCTCAGACCCGGCGAGCTGGTCTTGATCCCGCCCCTCTCTTACCATTTTATCACAGTGGAAAAATCCATTCCCTATGAACGGGCGGTCATCAACTTTACTCGCTGCGAAGCCCGGCAAGAAATTTTGAAGCAGGTCTTCTCTGTCCCCCGCGTCATCGACCTCAAGAAAAAGCCGACCATCCGCTCCGTCTTTTCCAGAATGGACGACTATACTGTCAACTACGAGCCGGAGGATCGGGCGCTCTTAGCCAATCATCTGCTGACGGAGCTGATCTACCTTCTTTCCCGGCAGGACAGCAGCGAGCAGGACTTTTCGGTATACTATAGTGATACCATCGCCGCAGCTATTAAATATATCGAGCAGCACCTGACCGAGATCCGGACGGTGGAGGAGATCTGCGACGCCCTTTTTATCAGCCGGTCCCAGCTATACCAATCCTTCCAGGACGCCTTCGGCATCCCACCCATGAAATACATCGCAGAAAACCGGCTGCTGATGGCAGCCGGTAAGATTCAGATGGGAGAAAAGCCGGCGCAGGCGGCAAGCACCTGCGGATTTGGAGATTATTCCGCCTTTTTCCGCGCGTATAAAAAGCGATTTGGG
>JAZREO010000161.1:0-4594 GCA_045660845.1 Eubacteriales bacterium | reverse complement strand
GATCAACATCGCAGGCAGACCGCAGCGAAACCGCTTATGGAGGGTCTTATGGTGAAAAAGATGCATACCCAGCAGTCCGCCAAGTGCCCCGAACACCAGCGCAGACAGCAACAGCGTGCGTTCAGGGATACGCCGTCTCCCCTTTTTAGCTTTACCCTTATCCAAACCCATCATCAGAAAGACCCATAAATTCCAAAAAAACGCTATTAGAATCAAAACTTTTACGATCAAGTCCATGCTTTTCTCGCTTTCCATTCAAATATAAATGCTCCCCATCCCTGCTGGGATGGGGAGCATTTGGTGGGCCATCAGGGACTCGAACCCCGGACCAACCGGTTATGAGCCGGTAGCTCTGACCAACTGAGCTAATGGCCCGCTTTTCGCGTTTTTACATTTTAGCATATTACTTTCCGCTTGTCAAGGCGGCGCGGGCTATTTTATCGGTCAGCGCATCTTTAATTATATTTTCTCAAAACCTACCAGCATACCGCCTTTTTCCGCATAGAAACTGCAAAGACCTCTGCATCTATATAACTTGACCTGAACCTTGGAAAACTCTGTCTGGATCTTTTCAAAAAGCTTTTTTCCCGCCTCTTCGTTGAAGCAATGAGCGATCCGCACCTTGCCCTCCTTTAGCCCCATCTCCCGAAGATGCTCAACGATAGTATCCAAGGCTTTGCTCTCACCGCGGCATTTATTCAGCGGCTCAAGATCGCCCCGGTCGCTTGCCTTGCCGACCACCCGAATCCCAAGCAGTCCGGCCATCTTCGCTACCAGCGGGCTAACGCGTCCGTTATTGGCGAGATTTTTCATCGATTCCAGCATAAAGAGCAACCCGGTTTTCTGGGCATACTGGGTGATCTCATCGCAGATCGCGTCAAACTCCTCCCCTGCGAGGATCAGTTCCTGCAGTTTTTCAATCATTAAGCCGATCTCCGGGCCGGCAGTCAGGGAATTGAGAACAAAGACCCGGCGATCAGGATACTGCTCCTCATAGGTCGCTTTTGCCAGCATTGCAGCGTTATAACTGCCGGAAAGGGTTCCGGTGATGGTTACGCAGAACACCTGCTCCGCTTCGCCGAAAGCGTCTAGCCAATCGCCGGCACTGGGACAAGAAGTGGAGGACTTCCCCTTATAATTCTGGAGATCCTCTACCATCCCCTGCACATCCAGGGCTACATCATCCACATATTCATTTTCCGAAGTAATAATCTTCAGCGGTGCGGATTCGAATAAAACGTCCTTCAACTCCAGAATATCGCTGGAAGAATCGGCTACAATCTTAATACTTCTCATACTGTTCCTTTCATCATAGAACCGAGCGTTCCGTCCAGATCAAACAGAACTGCTTTTATTCTCGTGCTTATATTACCCTTTAATTATATAAGAGTGAAAGCGGCGGTGTCAATGACATTAAATTATCTTAATGTAAAGCCCGGAAAACAAAACAGAGCGATAAGCATCCTTATCGCTCTGTTTATTCATTTAGAACAAGCCGGTGATGACACCGTTTTCATCCACATCGATCCGCTCCGCAGCAGGACGCTTGGGCAGACCGGGCATGGTCATGATATCGCCAGTCAGCGCAACGATAAAGCCGGCGCCAGCAGAAATCTTGACATTCCGCACCGTAACGGTAAAGCCTTCAGGCGCACCCAGCTTAGTGGGATCGTCGGAAAAGCTGTACTGGGTCTTTGCCATGCAAACAGGCAGCTTGCCATAGCCCAGCTCGGTCAGTCGGTCGATCTGCTTCTGAACGGCAGGCAGGATATGGACCCCATCACCGCCGTAAACCTTCTTAACGATGGCTTCGATCTTCTCGGCGATGGTGATATCATCCTCATAGCTGAAGGTAAAGTCGCCCTTCTCCTCCTCGCAAAGACGGACTACTTCCCGAGCAAGAGCTTCGCCACCCTTACCACCGTCCGCCCAGACGGTAGAAAGAACCACATTGACCCCCAGTTCCTTGCACTTCTCGATGAGGAAGTTGATCTCCGCATCAGTATCGGTGGGGAAACGGTTGACTGCTACCACGCAGGGCAACTTATACACATTTTTAATATTGGAAACATGGCGCAGTAGGTTGGGAACGCCCCGCTCCAGCGCAGCCAGGTCCTCGTTGTTCAACTCGGTCTTGGCGAGACCGCCGTGCATCTTCAACGCACGGATGGTCGCCACCATCACCACCGCATCAGGGGTCAAGCCTGCCATGCGGCACTTGATGTCCAAAAATTTCTCAGCGCCAAGATCTGCACCAAAGCCGGCTTCAGTAACAGCATAGTCGCCCATCTTCAATGCCATTTTAGTAGCGATAACAGAGTTACAGCCATGGGCGATATTGGCAAAGGGACCGCCATGGACAAAGGCAGGGGTCCCCTCCAGGGTCTGCACCAGATTCGGTTTGATGGCATCCTTCAAGAGGGCAGCCATAGCACCCTGGGCATTGAGCTGACCGCAGGTGACCGGTTGATCATCATAGGTATAGCCAACGATGATACGAGCAAGCCGCTCTTTCAGATCGAGGATCCCGTCGGAAAGGCAGAGCACCGCCATGATCTCGCTGGCAACGGTGATATCAAAGCCGTCCTCGCGGGGAACGCCCTGCATTCTGCCGCCCAGACCGTCGATGACATTTCGAAGCTGGCGGTCATTCATATCGACGCAGCGCTTCCAGGTGATCTTTTTGACATCGATTCC
Source organism: Eubacteriales bacterium (assembly GCA_045660845.1). GTDB lineage: Bacteria > Bacillota > Clostridia > Oscillospirales > QAKW01 > QAKW01. The sequence continues at coordinate 1,897 of JAZREO010000161.1, read as the reverse complement.
CAGCTCGTTGCCCTGCTGAATATGGTTATCCAGCATGGCAGCCAGCAGGTTATTGGCAGCACCGATGGCATGGAAATCGCCGGTGAAATGGAGGTTGATATCCTCCATTGGTACCACCTGAGCATAACCGCCGCCGGCAGCTCCGCCCTTGATGCCGAATACAGGACCCAGGGAGGGCTCACGCAGCGCTACTGTTACATCCTTACCGATCCGGCGGAGACCGTCCGCCAGACCGATAGTAGTAGTGGTCTTACCCTCACCCGCAGGAGTGGGGGTAATGGCAGTCACCAGGATCAATTTGCCGTTCTCTCTCCCCTCCTCTTTCAAAAGGGAAAGATCGATCTTTGCTTTATACTTACCGTAGTGCTCCAGATAGTTTTCGTCCACATGGGCAGTTTTGGCGATCTCGGAGATAGGCTTCATTTCGCATTGCTGAGCAATTTCAATATCCGTTAAATAAGCCATGATTGATACCCCTTATTTCTTAAAATATTCTACCGCAGAACGGAACATCTGCATATCATACTCACCGATGACATTCTTATAGAGATCCTTACCGATCCGCTCGGAATGACCCATCTTACCGAATACCCGTCCATCAGGAGAGGTAATACCCTCGATGGCAAAGCAGGAATCGTTGGGATTGAAATGGATATCGGAGGTGGCGTTGCCGTAAAAATCCACATACTGAGTGGCGATCTGACCATTGGCAGCCAGTTCACGGATCAGCTTTTCATCCGCCAAGAAACGACCCTCACCATGAGAGATGGGTACCGTATAGATATCCCCCACATTGGTGGCAGCCAGCCAGGGAGATTGATTAGATGCAATGCGGGTCCGCACCAGTCTGGACTGGTGGCGGGCAATGGTATTAAAGGTCAAAGTGGGACAATTCTCATCGGTATCGATGATCTTACCGTAGGGCACCAGACCCAGCTTAATGAGCGCCTGGAAGCCGTTGCAGATACCCAGCATCAAGCCATCCCGATTCTCCAAAAGATCGGTGACACCCTCGCGGATCGCGGCATTACGGAAGAAAGCGGTAATGAACTTACCGGAGCCGTCCGGCTCGTCGCCGCCAGAGAAGCCGCCGGGCACAAAGATCATCTGGGCGGTCTTAAGTTCTTCAGCGAACTGCTCCACACTGCGGGTGATCCCCTCGGCGGAACGGTTATTAATGACCAGGATCCGAGCATCGGCACCGGCATCCCGCATAGCGCGGGCACTATCGAACTCACAGTTGGTGCCGGGGAATACAGGAATCAGCACCTTGGGTTTGGCAACCTTGATAGCAGGAGCCACACGCTCCTTCACCTCATAGGAGAAGGTCTCCATGGGCTGCTCGCTGTGAGTGATATTGCAACTGTAAACGCTCTCCAGCTTATTCTCATAGATCTTTTGCAACTCATCCAGCTTGATCTCAACATCACCGTAGGTGAAGCTGTTGGAATCAGTGACCGTACCGACGAGTGTACCCTCCACTTCCTCGGTAACCTCCAGCAGGAAGGCACCGTAATTGTAACCAAAGAGGGTCTCCATCGGCAGTTTTTCAAAGGCAAAGCCTAAGCCCTCGCCAAAGCTCATCTTCATGACCGCCTCTGCGATACCACCGTAGCCGGGGGTATAAGCAGTAACCGCCTTACCGCTCTGCAGCAGGGCATAGACACGATCAAAGACTGCCAGCAGGGATGCGGTATCGGGCAGGTGATCCTCGTTATACTCGGGAGCGATCAGGACGACCTTATTGCCTGCCTTCTTGAAATAGTTGGGGGTGATCTCGCCGGTCTTGCCGGTGGTCACCGCAAAAGAAACCAGAGTGGGAGGAACATCCAGGTCCTCAAAGGAACCGCTCATGGAGTCCTTACCGCCGATGGCAGCGATCCCCAAGTCTTTCTGC
>JAZREO010000160.1:0-5280 GCA_045660845.1 Eubacteriales bacterium | reverse complement strand
CCAGCACCTCCCGGCTGCGATCTCGGCAAAGCGCCACCAGATCCTCCGTCCACTCCTCTAAGATCCTGGGATATTTCCGGAACATTCCCTCCCCGGAGCAGGGGCTGTCCACCAATACCTTATCGAAATAGCCCGGCAGCGTCGCCGCAATGGCGGCGGAGTCGCTGTTTGTTATGACCGCCCGGGCAATCCCCATCCGCTCCATATTCTCTTGCAGCACCTTCGCACGCCCTGCCTGGATCTCATTAGCAATCAGCAATCCCTCGTCCAGTCGGGAGGCGATAGCAGTCGCCTTGGAGCCGGGAGCGGCGCAGAGATCCAGCACCCGCTCATTTCCCTGCAATTGCAAGGCTGTTACCGCGCTCATAGCGCTGGGCTCCTGAAAATAATAAAGCCCCGCCAGATGATAGGGGTGATTGCCGTCGGTCTCCCCTTGGGGGAGATAATAGCCGTCCTCATAGAAGGGTGCCGACGTCAGCGCAAAGGGCGCGCTCTTCTCAAATTCCGCCCGGCTGATCTTTTTTCGGTTATACCGCACCCCCTCAAAGGGCGGCTGATCCAGCCAGGGAGTCAGGTCGATCCATTCCTTCAGATAATCGATCATGCCATGTCCTCGCAAATTTTTTCAAAAAGCCGGCCCAGACGATCATGCTCCTCCGCCAGATAGAGATAGCCCCAAAGGGCTTCAAATCCGGTGGCGGCATGGTAGGTTCCATAATCGGCAGAGCGGGGCTTGGAATGAGTCTTGGCATTGCGTCCCCGGCGGACCACCTCCAGCTCGTCCTCCCGAAGCTCCTCCTGCAGGATTTCCAGGAAATGCTCCTGAGCGGCGCAGTTGACAAATCTTTGACTCTTGGCATGGAGCTTCTGGCTCTGACAGTTGCCCTGCCCCAAAACATAATTCCGTACATATAATTCATAAACGCCGTCCCCTAAATATGCCAGCGCCAGGGGACTATATTGACGCAAAACCTCTTCCTTAGTCATACTGATGCAGTAAAACTCCTTTCACCTTTCCCTCAATCTCGATGATGCCGTATTCCCGGTGAGGGTTGCGGAGAGAACCGGGATTCATCATAAGAATTCCGTCCCGCTCCTCCATAAAAGGGATATGGGTATGCCCAAAAAGCAGTACCTGCGCCCCCTGCCGCTTCGCCTCCGCCAGCGCACCGCTATAGCCGCTTTTGACCTGGTAGCGATGCCCATGCATCAGCAGGATCTTCACCCCGCCCAGCTCCAAGAGCTGCTCCTCCAGCCCGGTGGAAGCATAATCACAGTTGCCCTTGACCTGGTAGACCGGATGACCGCCGGTATAGTCCATCAGCCAGCGGGCGTCGGCAATATGGTCACCTAAGTGTATCACTCCGTCGTTTGGATACAGTTTATATAACTCCCGCATGGGTTCGCGCAGACCATGGGTATCTGAAAAGACTAAAAAACGCAGCATATCAATTCTCCCGGTTATCAATATTTTTATTGTAGCATAAAATAAAGGGAACCGCAATATTCGAAAGGAGAATTCCCATGAGCCAAGGCAATTTATTTGATCAGATCAAAAATATGGATAGAAAAGAGCAGCGTGCGCTGCTGGAAAAGCTGACCGGAGCACTATCCCCTGAGCAGCAAAAGCAGGTACGAGCGTTTATGCAGGATAGATCCCAGATGGAAAAACTGCAGAATAACGCCCGCCCGGAGGATCTGCAGACGCTGATCAACGGACTGAATAGCGCAGGTGATCCCCAGGATTTTCTCCAGAGCCCCCAGGTCCAAAAGCGCCTCAGGGAGATCCTCCGTTAGACCTCGGCGGGCTGCTATCCTCTCTGTCCGGCGGCGGGGACGGGCTGGGCGGCTTGCTCTCCTCCCTCACCGGAGGGAGCAACGATGCCTTAGGGGGCTTGGACCCGGCATTGCTACTGAAGGCCGGCAACGCCATCTCCCAGCTGAACAGCAAACCCGACGACCGCTGTACCCTCCTCTCCGCCCTACGCCCGTATCTACGCCGGGAGCGGCAGGAACGGGTCAACGAAGCCATCCGTATCCTGCATTTACTGCGGCTGGCAGAACTTTTCAGGAGTTGAGACCATGGACATATTACTGCAATCGGACGGTCAACTTTATCCGCCCCGCCACGCAGATCGGCGAACTCCCAAGCCGGAGCCGAAAAAGGAAAAACCGGCACCGCAACCCGTCCCGGGTCCAGAGAAAAAGACCGGTCTTACGGGACTGCCTTGGGAAGAATTTCTGCTGATGGCGGTAGCGTTTATCATCATTAAGAGCGACGACCATCCGGATATCCCCCTGCTTTTAGCATTGGCGTACATCCTCTTTGATCAAAAATTTTCATTGAAAGATTTATTTTAGACCCGAACCGCCCGGTTCGGGTTTTTTCTTGCTTTTCGTCGTTAAATCCATTATAATATTGAAAGAAAGGAGCCGTGATGATGAAAATATATCCCTTTTGTTCGTCCAGTAGCGGAAACTGTACCCTGCTGATCTCCGGTAACCGTGGATTGCTCATCGATTGCGGCGTTCCGCTGACCCAGATCAAGCGCGCGCTGGCGGAGGCAGGACTGACTGTCGATGAGATCGACGGCATCCTTCTGACCCATGAACATAGCGACCATATCAAAGCCGTCCCCCAGCTGGTCAAGCACCATCACCCCGTCTTTTACGGTACCGAGGAGACTCTTCGAGCGGCGAATGTAGCGGGTACCAACCATCAGAACCAGCCCTTTACTGTAGGGACGTTCCGGATCACCCCCATCGAAACCAGCCATGATGTGGCAGCCCCCTGCGGCTACCGTATTGAGGGAGAGGGCAAGACCCTCGCCATCGTGACGGACACCGGCAAGGTGACCCCCGCCATGATGCAGCATCTTTCCGGCTGCTCCCTCATTATGCTGGAGAGCAACTACGATCCCGAAATGCTGGAGTACGGTCCCTATCCCACCACCCTCAAGCGACGGATCAGATCTGACCGGGGTCACCTCTCCAATGGGGACTGCGCGTCACTTCTTGCGCTGAAAGCCCTGGAGGGCGATCTGAAGACCGCTGTCCTCGCTCACCTGAGTGACCATAATAATACCCCACTCACCGCAAAAATGGCGGTACTGGGTGCCTTTGAGCAATACGGCATCGAGAATGTACAGTTAGAGGTGGGCGGACCATTCTGCCCGATTTTGGAGGTGTAAGACCGATGAAATGTACCGTCATCTGCACCGGCTCCTTGAAGGAAAAATACTGGAAGGACGCCGAAGCGGAATACGCCAAACGAATGAAGCGGTTCGGCGGCTGGAATGTCATCGAGTTGCCGGAGGTCCCCCTGTCGGAGCGTCCTTCAGAAAAGGAGGTCCAGCAGGTGCTGAAAAAGGAAGGCGCTGCCATTCTGAAAAAACTGCCGTCCCAAAGCTACCCCATTGCCCTCTGCGTGGAGGGCAAGCCCTGCTCCAGTGAGGAACTTGCCGCCCTGGTAGAACGCATCCCCCGGGAAGGAAAGAGCGAAATCGCTCTGATTATCGGCTCCTCCCACGGCTTAGCGCCGGAGGTCAAAGCCGCTTGCGCCAGGCGACTCTCCATCTCCCCCATGACCTTCCCCCATCAGATGATGCGGGTCATTTTAGCGGAGCAATTTTACCGCGCTCATAAAATCAATGCAAACGAAAGTTATCATAAATAAAGAAATAGGGCTGTAAAAACGAATGTTTTTACAGCCCTATTTTATTATTCTATATTCCCAGCCTTAACAGCCTCAAAATCTTCCTCGATCTCCTTGGAAGGAGCCTTGGTCAGTAGCGATACGACCACGATGCAGATACTGGAGAAGATAAAGGCAGGCAGCAGCTCATAGATAGCAAAAACGCCGCCCAATTTACTGATAACCAGCTTCCAGAGGAATACCATCCCGGCACCGCTGATCATACCGGCGATAGCACCGGGCTTGTTGATCCGTTTCCAGAAGAGGGAGAAGATCATCAAAGGACCGAAGGTGGCACCAAAGCCCGCCCAGGCAAAGGAGACGATCTGGAAGATGACGCTGTCCTCATCCAGGGCAATAAAGACTGCAATGACCGCCAGTACCAAGAGGGTGATGCGGGAGACCCACATGACCTCTTTGTCGCTCGCCCGCTTCTTGAAGATGCCCTGATAGACATTCTTGGAGAAAGCAGAAGCCGCGATCAGCAGGTAAGAGTCCGAGGAACTGATGGTGGCAGCCAGGATCCCTGCCATAACAAAGCCTGCCAGAATTGCAGGCAGCGAACTGGTCGCCAGGGTAATAAAGATGTTTTCCGCACCGGATTTGGTCAGATGCTCCACCGGGAACAGCTGACGTCCGACGATACCGATAAAGACGGCGACTGCCAGGGAAATGACCACCCAGACCATGGCAATACGACGGGAGCGCTTCAGTTCATCCTCTTTACGGATCGCCATAAAGCGCAGCAGAACTTGGGGCATACCAAAGTAGCCCAAGCCCCAAGCCAGCATGGAGCAGACGCTCAAAAGACCATACTTGGCGGCAGGTCCGAAGGAAGGCTGCCCGTTTGCCACAATCTGCTCCCCTGCCTCATTGAGGTTGGGGGTCGCCAGACCGAAGAACTCCAAAAAGCCGGGGATCTCCTTGGCATTTTCCAGGACCTCACCCAAGCCGCCGGCACTGACTGTGCTGATAATGACCACTACCGCCAGGGCGATGATCATGACAATCGCCTGCATAAAATCGGATGCGCTTTCCGCCAGAAAGCCACCCAGCAAGGTATAGAGCAGAACAAAAATGGCGCCCACGATCATCATGGCAATATAGGGTGTACCGAAAAGGGTGGAAAAGAGCTTGCCGCAAGTCACAAAGCAGCTTGCCGCATAAACGGTGAAGAAGATCAAGATAAACGCAGCAGCAATGAGCATAATGGTCTTTTTCTTCTCTCTGAACCGATTGGAGAAGAACTCCGGCAAGGTGATGGAATTATTGGCGCGGACGCTATACCGCCGCAGCCGTTTGGAGACGATCAACCAGTTCAGATAGGTACCAATGGCAAGCCCGATAGCAGTCCAGGCGGCATCCGCCAGACCGCACCAATAGGCAACACCGGGGAGACCCATCAGCAGCCAGCCGCTCATATCCGAGGCTTCGGCACTCATGGCGGTCACCCAGGGACCTAAGGAACGTCCGCCGAGGAAGTATTCCTCGGAGTTTTTATTGGCACGCTTGGCATACAGCACACCAATCAGAATGACCGCCGCCATATAAATGACCATGGCGATCAGGATCTGCAAAGTTTTGCT
>JAZREO010000159.1:0-3135 GCA_045660845.1 Eubacteriales bacterium | reverse complement strand
GGGAGACCCCTTCGGGCGAGGCGACTGCCGGGTGGATATGGGGGCGTATGACCTGCGGGTCATCTCCTTGCAGGGGACGCTTTTTATGAATAAGTGCGAGAATCCCTTTTTGGTGCTGGAGTCGCTTTTGAAGGAAGGTACCCCCCGGGATGTGACGGTGGTGGATTTTCATGGGGAAGCTACCGCTGAAAAGCAAGCCCTTGGCCGGCATTTCGATGGACGCGTGGCGCTGATCTTTGGAACCCATACCCATGTCCAGACTAATGACGGGCAGATCCTGCCCCGGGGGACAGGCTATCTGACTGATCTGGGGATGTGCGGTGCTCAGGATAGTATTTTGGGCAAGGGTCTGGAGCCATGTATTCATAACTTTATCGACCCGGAGAACCGGATGCGGATCACCGACGCGGAGGGACTCTGTATCGTGAACGGACTGGTGGCGGAGATCGACGAGAAGACTAAAAAATGCCGCAAAATCGAACTGATCAGTATAAGGGACATCAAATAAAACAAAAAACAGCACCCGGAGGGTGCTGTTTTTATTGCGGAAGAGGAAGAAATTCCAAAAGAAATGTGGAAACGCGCTGTTTGATAAATTGGGATTGAGCGGGTGGGATGTTTTTACTTGTTGTTGTTTGAAAATACATCTGCGACTTCGCTGATTGTTATATATGCATCGTGGTCAATTTCGTGGACAAGTTCTTTCATTCGAACGATTTGATAACGATTTACCACAAAATATATCATGGATTTTTCTTTATTTGAATAACCACCCTTTGCTTCTAAGCGTGTCACTCCGCTTCCAAATACCTCACAAAGTTTATTGCATATCTCACTCGGATGTTCGGTAATGATAATAGCACATTTTGCTCTATCAAGACCATCAACAATGAAATCGATAGTCTTTAGTGCCGCTGCATAAGTGACAATAGAATAAAGCGGTAAAATCCAACTGTTAAGAACAAAGCCGCACACAATGTAAAGCAACACGTTATATATCATTACAAAAGTGCCAACGGTAATTCCAAGTCGCTTGGCAAAGATTACTGCCATAACTTCAATACCGTCCATGGCTCCGCCATAGCGAATAGCCATACCGCTTCCAATGCCAGAAATCACACCGCCAAATAGGGCGCAAAGAAGCAAATCCGTACCTGCTAACGGCGATGCAATACTTACATCAATTGGAAATACGTCAGTAATTAACCAAGCGAATAATGAGTAGATACAAACCGAGTATATGGCATATACAGTAAATACCCACCCTTGCTTTTTGAGTCCGAAAAGAAATAACGGAACATTCAAAATAACCAGAAAAATGGATAGCGTCAAATATGCAGGTGTCAGTTGGTCTAAAAGTATAGACGTTCCGGAAATGCCACTATCATATAATTTTACAGGCATTAAGAAAACAGTAATGCCAAATGCATTGACAATGCCTGCGATAGTAAGCATTAAAAAATTGGTGATCTTCAATTTATTCATAATAGAACCCACTCTTGTCATAAATTTTACTTATTGAACTGATTATACCACAAAATCATGTATGGTTCAACCGAACGCAAAAACGCTCCGCTGTGATGATATGCCAAGCCTGCGGCTTGGATAAACGAAAAAGGAACTTTTGGTAGACAAAAGTTCCTTTTTCGTTGGTGCCGGTGACCGGGATCGAACCGGTACGGGTATCGCTACCCACGGGATTTTAAGTCCCGGGCGTCTGCCAGTTCCGCCACACCGGCGTAACTGAAAGTTTAGCACAATCCGGAACGTTTGTCAATTCAATTCCCGGAAACTTTTATCATTTCCTCTTTATTTTTCATAAAATGTATGGTAACATATTATGTATAGAAAAAATTCGAGGTGTATCGATGGATAAAATAATCATCAACGGTCCCTGCCGCTTGCAGGGGGAGGTAGAGATCGCCGGTGCGAAGAACGCTATTGTTGCGATCCTGCCGGCGGCGATGCTGGTCGACGGTATCTGCCGTATTGAAAATGTCCCCCAGATCAGCGATGTGGAAAATATTTGTAATATTTTGATCGCCATGGGTGCAAAGGTCAATCATATGGATAAGAATACCCTGGAGGTGGACTGCTCTGCCGTCCGCTGTACCGAGGTTCCTTATGAATATGCGCGAAAATTCCGGGCATCCTACTATTTTTTGGGCGCACTGCTGGGTCGTTTCCGGGAAGCGACAGTGGCGCTCCCCGGCGGCTGCCATCTGGGCGCCCGTCCCATGGATCAGCATATCAAGGCGTTTGAGCAGCTGGGCGCAACGGTGGACATTGCCCATGGTAATGTCAACTGTCATGCTGACCGGTTGATCGGCGGAGGTATTTACCTGGATATGGTTTCTGTGGGTGCCACCATCAACGCCATGCTCGCCGCCACCAAGGCGGAGGGTCTGACGGTTATTGAAAACGTCGCAAAGGAGCCGCATATCGTCGATGTGGCGAACTTTTTGAACTCCATGGGCGCCAATATCCGCGGCGCCGGTACCGATGTGATCAAGGTGCAGGGTGTGGGGCGGCTGCAAGGCGGCACCTATGCTGTTATTCCCGACCAGATCGAGGCGGGGACCTATATGGCTGCCACCGCCGCCACCGGCGGGCGAGTGCTGGTCAAGAATGTCATCCCAAAACATATGGAATGTATCACCGCCAAACTGGAGGAAATGGGCGTTTCCATTACAGAGTATGATGATTCCATCTTGGTGGATGCGACGGAACCCCTCCGCAAGACCAATATCAAGACCATGCCCTATCCCGGCTTCCCCACTGATATGCAGCCTCAGATGTGTACCGTTATGCTTCGAGCGGAGGGTACCAGCAAGATCAATGAAGGCGTCTGGGATAGCCGCTTTAAGTATACCGAAGAATTGAACCGCATGAATGCAGAGATTTCCGTTGCCGGCAAGGTGGCAACCGTTCAGGGCGGATGTCAGCTGCTGGGCGCGCCGGTCCGCGCCTGCGATCTCCGCGCCGGCGCGGCAATGGTCATTGCCGGGTTGATGGCAAAGGGCACTACCACCATTGAGGATATTGACCACATCCGCCGCGGTTATGAACGGATCGTGGAGAAGTTCGCTTCCCTCGGTGCAGATATTAGATTGGTATTGGATTGAGAAACAGTCC
>JAZREO010000158.1:0-8836 GCA_045660845.1 Eubacteriales bacterium | reverse complement strand
AAAAAATGCAGCCCCTCTCACCAAACAAAAGAGAAATATGAAAAGTGTCGCAGACTGATCTGCTACCCTCCTTATTATAGCAGGGATATATGAATTTGGTGTGAACGGATTATGAAAAAGTAAGGAAAAATCTATGAATTGACTTTTTTGGTAAAAAAGAGTATACTAACATCAATATCTACTATATTACAAGGAAGTGTTTGAAATGGGTTGTACGCACGATTGTGGGAGTTGCTCCGCATCCTGCTCCGGAAAAGGTCAGCCGGAGAGCTTGATGGAAAAGCCCCATGAGCTGAGTCATGTGAAGAAGATCATCGGCGTGGTATCCGGTAAGGGCGGCGTCGGTAAGAGTATGGTCACCTCCCTGGCGGCGGTGGCGATGCAGCGGCGCGGCTATCAGACCGCGATCCTGGACGCGGATATCACCGGTCCCTCCATCCCCAAAGCCTTTGGTTTAAAGACGAAGGCAGAGTCCGATGGCAATGCCCTCTATCCGGTGTCCTCTAAAATGGGGACCCAGATCATGTCGGTAAACCTGCTGCTGGAGGACGAGGAATCTCCGGTGGTCTGGCGCGGTCCGGTCATTGCCGGCGCGGTGAAGCAGTTCTGGACGGATGTGATCTGGAACGATGTGGATTATATGTTCGTGGATATGCCGCCGGGCACCGGCGATGTCCCGCTGACTGTATTTCAGTCCCTGCCTGTGGACGGGATCATCGTGGTAACTTCTCCTCAGGATTTGGTCTCCATGATCGTGGCAAAGGCGGTCAAGATGGCAGAGATGATGAACGTACCCATCCTCGGTATTGTGGAAAACTATAGTTTCCTTCGCTGCCCCGACTGCGGCAAGGAGATCCGGGTGTTTGGCGAGAGCCATGTGGAGGAGATTGCGGAAAAGCATAACCTTCGGGTACTGGCGAAGCTTCCCATTGATCCCGAGCTGGCATCCCTCTGCGATAAGGGGATGATCGAGCTGTACGAGGGCGACTATGCGGAGCCCATCGCCGACCAATTGGATCAGCAATAATGAAATAAAAAAATGCTCGCTGCTGCGAGCATTTTTATTTTTTTCTGCGGTTGGGGACTTTTTTGACAGTCTTGAAAAAATGCTCGTTGCTGCGAGCATTTTTTATTTTTCTGCGTAAACTATCCTTTGAGGTGATGAATTTGAAGATTCCTTCAGATCTGATGATCGAACAGTTGGAGATGGCAAAGATGAAGCTGCCCCGAGGCATCCGCAACGAGGTCCTGGAGCTGGAGTATTGCACCCTCAGTGAAGTGACGGTGGAGGATGCCCATGGCGCGGCATATATCGGCAGGGAGCAGGGGCGCTATATTACAATAGAAACAGAAAAGAGCTATGAGATCGGCGAACCGGCGTTCGAGGAGATCGCAGGACTTTTGGCAGACCGGCTGAAAACCATGCTGGAGGGCTACCGGCGCGTTTTGGTGCTGGGTATTGGCAATCCCAATATCACCCCCGACAGCTTAGGTTCCAAGGCGGTGGAACGGCTGATGGTGACCCGTCCTCTGGACCCGAAACCGGCGGACTATTCCTCTGTCAGCGCTATGGCGGCACCGGTCTTTGGTGTCAGTGGGGTGGAGAGCGGCGAGCTGGCGGAGGGACTGAGCCGGGTGATCCAGCCGGATGCGGTGATCCTTATCGACGCTATGGCCACCGGACGGCTGGAGCGGCTGTGTAAGACCATCCAGCTGGCTGATACAGGACTGACCCCCGGCGGCGGGGTGGATAACGCCCGTAAGGAGATTTCAAAAAGAACGCTGGGGGTTCCCGTACTTTCCATTGGGATGCCGACGGTGGTAGATTGCCGGGTGCTGCTCCGCCATGCCATGGGTGATGAATGGGAGGATTTCGGTGAAAAATTACACCCCTATGAGGAAAGCCTCATCGCCACCCCCCGCCAGATGGAGCTTGCCACCGATATGGGCGCCAAGATCATCGCCTTTGCACTGAATAAGGCCTTTCACGGGGATCTGTCCACGGAAGAAATACTGAAATATTTATATTGATCCTTTCATATTCTTTTATGAAAGGATGTGTTTGCGTTGCAAAAATGGATAAGCATTGCGCTGATCGCGGTGCTGGTGCTGACCGGCGGATTCACCTGGGAGCATTGGCTGCCCGCTGCGGCGGACTTTTCTCTTCGCCAGACCCGGGCGGTAACTGCCCGGCAGATGGGGATCACCCTCTTGAAGTATACCGATCCGGTGATGAAGAATGTGGGGCGGTACCTGACTCCTGAATTCACCGAAGCGTTGGACGAGCACTTTTTGTATTTTGCCAAAGCGGAGGAAGAAGAGGAACCGGAGATCTCGGATAATGTCGCCATAAAGGCTGCGAACCTTTCCGCCCTTTCCGGCACCTATACTCAGGTGGATGGTACTGCTGTCGCCAACGCCACCGACTTTGATGTCCGCGCCAACCTGGACGACACCGTCCCCATGCCGAAATTCACCCCCGGCAAGCCGGCGGTCTTGATCTATCATACCCATACCACCGAGTGCTATCGTAATGCGGAAGGCATCAGCAATACCACTGATGAGAGTAAAAATGTAGTGGCAGTGGGGGAGGCGATGGCGAAGGTATTTGAGTCGGCGGGTTATAAGACAATCCATATTAAAGAGGTGTTCAATCAGCCAAATTTCAGCGGTGCTTATGCCAATTCTCGCAAGACGGTGGAAAAGGTGCTGGCAGAAAATCCCACCATTCAAGTGGTTCTGGACGTTCACCGGGATGCCATCAGCAGCAATGGGGTGGACTATTATCCGGTTACGGAGGTGGAAGGGAAGCAGGCGGCGCAGATCATGCTGGTCTGCGGGACCGATGCCAAGGGGCTGGACCACCCGGGCTGGCGGAGTAATTTTACATACGCTCTCCAGCTTTCCCGCAAAATGGGGGCGCTATACGGACAGCTTTCCCGCCCGGTCAATCTGCGCCGGGACCGGTTCAATACCCATTTCACGCCGTACACCCTGCTGCTGGAGGTGGGCAGCGCCGCCAATACCCTGAGTCAGGCGGTCTATGGCGGGGAGCTGACCGCCCGCGCGATGATCTCCCTTTGGAATAATGCTTGATTATAACGAAATTTCGGTGTATAATATTATAATAATATTCTGCATCAGGAGAAAGCCATGATCTATTTAGACAACAGCGCGACCACCCGTCCCTACGACGAAGTGACCGAGCTGATCGCAGAGGAGGAGCGGCTGCGGTTCGCCAATGCGTCGGCGCTTTACCGCCCGGCGCTGGAGGCGGAGAGAGGGCTCCTCGCCGCCAAGCGCGCCATTGCCGGGGTGCTGAAATGTACTCCCGATGAGGTGCTCTTGACCACCGGTGGAACATATTCCAATAATTATGCGGTGCTGGGCGCCGCCGAGACGCGCAAGCGGATGGGTAACCGGGTGGTGATTTCCAAGGTGGAGCACCCCAGCGTCTATGCCTGCGGCGCAGTGCTGGAGGAGCGGGGCTTTGAGGTGGTGTATGCCGCTCCGGAGCTTGCTGCCTTTGAGGAAGCGATCAATGAAAAAACGATTTTGGTCGCCGCCATGCTGGTCAATAATGAGACCGGTCAACGGCTGCCGGTGGAGCGGATCGCCGCTATAATCAAACGGAAGAAAGCCCCCGCTCATTTCCATATCGACGGCGTGCAAGCGTTTGGGAAGATCCCTGCTTCGGTGGCGGCGCTGAAATGCGATAGCCTTTCTATCTCTGCCCATAAGCTGAAAGGACCCAAGGGCATCGGCGCGCTGTATCTTAAAAAGGGTGTCCGCTTGAAGAATATCCTTTTCGGCGGAGAGCAGGAGGGCGGACGCGTCCCCGGCACTTATAATAGCCCCGCTGCCGCCGGCTTTGCCAAGGCGGTGGAGTTATATCAAAAGGAAGATCTTGGGCATTTTGAAACGCTGCGTGCCCGGTTTTTAGAGCGGGCAAAGGATCTTCCCTTCCTGCAGATCAATTCTCCCCGGGACGGCGTTCCCTATATTCTGAACGTTTCCTGCCTGGGCTACTTAGGGGAGAACATCCTGCATTATCTGGAGGAAAAGGAGATTTATGTTTCCCAAGGCTCCGCCTGCTCCTCCAAAAAAGCCCGCAGCAGCTCGACTCTTGCAAGAATGGGGCGCAACGAACCCACCGTCATGGGCGCTTTGCGGATCAGTTTTGGGATCGAAAATACCGTCGCTGAGGTAGATGCGTTGATGGACGCACTGGCGGAGGTGCCGGCTAAAATACAGAAATTATATAAGGATGTTTAAAAGATGGAACAGATGATTTTAGCAAAATGCGGCGAGATCGTGCTGAAAGGGCTCAACCGCAGCCGGTTCGATACCGTTTTATTGAAAAACCTGAAAGCCAGCCTTGCGGAGCTGGGCGAATTTGATATTAGCCTCGCCCAGTCTACGGTGTATATCCGCCCTCTGGGGGATGCGGATATGGACGAGGTCTTTGCCCGGACCAAGCGGGTCTTTGGCTTTGCGGCAGTCTGCCGCGCTTATATGTGTGAAAAGGAACTGGAATCCATCAAGGCGCTGGCAAGGGAATGTCTTACCGAGACTCTGGACGAAGTGCGTTCCTTTAAGGTAGAAGCCAAGCGCAGCGATAAGCGCTTTCCTCTGAAATCCCCGGAGATCTGCCGGGAGATCGGCGGGGTGCTGCTGGAGCAGTTTCCCCATCTGCGGGTGGATGTTCATCACCCGGATGTTACGGTGACGGTGGAGGTGCGGGACTTCGGTGCCTATATCCACGCAGTCCGGGAGCCGGGCGCCGGCGGGATGCCCTATGGCTCCAATGGACGTGCCTGCCTGCTGCTTTCCGGCGGCATCGATAGCCCTGTTGCCGGCTATATGATGGCAAAACGCGGTGTAAAACTAACCGGCATCCATTTCTTCAGCCCGCCCTATACCGGCGAGCGTGCTAAGCAGAAGGTGCTGACTCTCGCAGAGGAGCTGCGGGCATACTGCCCCGGCATGAAGGTGATGGTCATTCACTTTACTGAGATCCAGGAAGCCATCCGGGATAAGTGCAAGGAAGAATACTTTACAGTCATCATGCGTCGCTTTATGATGCGGGTCGCTTATGAACTATCTAAGATCACCCGCAGCGGGGCGTTGATCACCGGCGAGAGCCTGGGTCAGGTGGCAAGCCAGACCATGGACGCCCTCCGGCTGACCGATGGCGTCACCGATGCTTTGGTGCTCCGCCCGCTGATCGGGATGGATAAAGAGGAGATCGTACAAATCTCCCGTAAGATCGGAACCTTTGAGACCTCCATCCAGCCCTATGAGGACTGTTGCACCGTCTTTACCCCCAAGCATCCCAAGACCAAGCCTATTCTCAGCGATATCCTAAAAGAGGAAGAAAAGCTGGATGTGGAGGGTCTGGTGGACCGGGCAGTCCATGAGAATTATGAAATTTTTGAATGAGGTGTAAAACAATGAAAACAGCAAAAAGACATCTGATCAGTTCATTGGTGACATTGCTTGTCGGCGCCGTTAATTTCTATTTCACCCTGCCGGCGCTGAATATCCATTCTTCCGGGCTTTTGGGCTTTATCATCTTCCAGTGTGTTGTTTACGGCGTGACCTATCTCATCACCGGCGGCATCCGCCCCAAGGTGATGCAGATGCCGGGCAAGGATGTAAAGATCTCTGCCTTCCCCATGACTGTCAAGGTGCTGCTGGGGATCATTGCAGCGTGTATTTTGGTTATGATCGTCGGCAATCTCTGGGGCGCTCGGATCTTCAATGCGAAAAGATACCGGGAGTTGCTGACGGTGGAGGAGGGCGACTTCAACGCCGATGTTTCGGAGATCACCTTTGATCATATTCCCCGGCTGGATCTGGAGTCTGCCAAAAAACTGGGCGACCGTAAGATGGGTGAGCTTTCCGATATGGTCAGCCAGTTCTCGGTGATGGATAATTATACCCAGATCAACTACCAGGGTCGCCCTGTCCGGGTCACTCCTTTGGCATATGTGGATGTCTTTAAATGGTTCTCCAATATGGAGGAGGGCATCCCCGGCTACCTGATGATCGATATGGTCACCCAGAAGGTGGAACTGGTCCGCCTGGAGGAAGGCATGAAGTACTCTACTGTGGAGTATTTCGGTCGCTTCCTGGACCGCCACCTGCGGTTCCAATATCCCACCAAGATCTTTGCCGATGAGACCTTTGAGGTCAATGAGGAGGGGATCCCCTATTGGATCTGCCCCACCTATCAATATACCATCGGACTTTATGGCGGCAGAGATATCGAGGGCGCGGTGCTGGTCAATGCCATCACCGGCGAGAGCACCTATTACCCGGTGGAGGAGATCCCTGCTTGGGTGGATCGGGTCTATAACGCCGAATTGATCATCGAGCAGTATGATTATTACGGCACCTTGGTCAATGGCTTCTGGAACTCTGTCTTTGCCCAGAAGGATTGTCGGGTCACCACCGACGGCTATAACTATATGGCGCAGGGTGACGATGTCTATATGTATACCGGTGTCACCAGCGTGGCGGCGGACGAGTCCAATATCGGCTTTATCCTCTCCAATCAGCGCACCAAGGAGACGAAATTCTATGCTGTCGCCGGCGCAGAGGAATATTCCGCTATGGCATCGGCGCAGGGTCAGGTGCAGGAGATGCGGTATACCGCGACCTTCCCGCTTCTGCTGAATGTGGCGGAGGAGCCCACCTATTTCATGGCATTGAAGGATGCCAGCAATTTGGTCAAGATGTATGCCATGGTCAACGTCCAGCAGTATCAGATCGTGGTCGCCGCCGATACGGTGGAGGAGTGCGAGCAGATGTATGTTGCCAAGCTGGCGGAAAAAGGGCTCATTGAGGAAACGCCGGAAACCACCAACCGTACTTCGGTTACCGGAACCATCGCAACCATCCGCAGCGCAGTGGTAGGCGGCAATACCTGCTATTATTATCAGCTTGCCGATGGGGCGCAGGTCTATTCTCTCAGCGTTGCCACCGATGAGCGGGCGGTGATCCTCAACGTGGGAGATGCAGTAACATTTGAATATGAAAAGGAGAATGAATCTCTGCAGATCATCCCGGTTGAAGCATTGAAATTTGAATAATTTTTCTCTCCCCGGAACGCCCAAAACGGCGTTCCGGGGTGCATTTTTATTTTTTTGAAAAAAATTAAAAAAAGTGCTTGACTTTCCGAAAGGTATCATGTATAATAACATTCGTCGCCGAGAGAAGGCATTGAAAAATGCGGGTGTAGCTCATCTGGTAGAGCGCGACCTTGCCAAGGTCGAGGTAGCGAGTTCGAGCCTCGTCACCCGCTCCAAAAAATCCAAGTCTTAGGACTTGGATTTTTCTTTTGAAGGAAGAAGGGGATTAATTTGAGTACATTATTATCTGTTTCTATTGCCCTCTTAGCAGGGCTTTTGATGACTCGGCTGTTCAAGCCCTTGAAGTTGCCTTCAGTCACGGCGTATCTCATTGCTGGTGTGCTGATCGGACCTTATTGCCTGGGTGCTTTAGGAATTGCGGGGTTGGGCTTTGAATCCGTTGCGGCGGTCAGCCACCTTTCGCTGATCTCCGAGGTTGCGCTGGGCTTTATCGCCTTTTCTATCGGAAATGAGTTCCGCCTCAGCGACCTGAAAAAGACCGGTCACCAGGCATTGATCATCGGTATCCTGCAGGCGCTGGTGGCGGCTTTGCTGGTGGATGGTGCGCTGATCGCGGTCCACTTCATCGTGCCGGACAAGCTTTCTATCGCCCAAGCCATCACGCTGGGCGCTATCGCGACGGCGACTGCCCCCGCAGCGACCCTGATGGTAGTTCGCCAGTATAAGGCAAAGGGACCCTTGACCAAGCTGCTGTTGCCCATCGTTGCTTTGGACGATGCGGTGGGTCTGGTGGTATTTGCAGTGTCCTTCGGTATTGCTAAGACCTTAGTCAGCGGGCAGATCGATCTGATCTCCATTTTCGTCAATCCGCTGGTGGAGATCGTCTGCTCTCTGCTGCTGGGTGCGGTGATGGGCTGGGTGCTGACCCAGCTGGAAAAGCTCTTCAATTCCAATACCAACCGTTTGAATTTGACCATCGCCGCTGTCTTTCTGACCGCATCCCTTTCGATGCTCGATTTTCATATCGGCGCGGTGCATATCCAGTTCTCCTCCCTTTTGGTCTGCATGATGCTGGGGACGGTGTTCTGTAATATCTGCCCCCTGTCCCATGACCTGATGGCAGCCTCCGATAAATGGACCTCTCCGCTGTTTGCACTGTTCTTTGTTATCAGCGGTGCGGAACTGGAACTGAGCGTCTTTGCAGACTATATTATCGTCATCATCGGTCTGGTCTATATCCTCTTCCGCTCTGCCGGAAAGTATTTCGGCGCCATGGTTAGCGCCAAGCTGTCCCATTGCTCCCCCGCCATCTGTAAGTACCTGGGCATCACCCTGCTGCCCCAGGCGGGCGTAGCGCTGGGGATGTGCATTACCGCCATGCAGTTGGGCGTGGAGGGAATTCTGATTCGCAATATCACCCTCTTTGCGGTGCTGATCTATGAGCTGATCGGACCCTTGCTGACCCGTCAGGCATTGCAGGCAGCCGGTGAGATCCATCCCATGCCGGACCATGTCAAGCATCGCCGGAAGCATAAGTTGGAAGCTGCCAAAAATAATTAGAGATAAATGATCGGATTTCTTTTAGCGGCGGTGGTTTCGTGCCTCGCGGCGCAGAATGTATTGAAAAAGAATTATACCCGATTGAAGACGGATTCCTTTATTTTCAACGGGTTTTCCGCCCTTGCGGCGGGGGTTGTTTTTATCCTGGCGGCGGAGGGTTCCCTGCAGTTTGATCTGCG
>JAZREO010000157.1:0-5227 GCA_045660845.1 Eubacteriales bacterium | reverse complement strand
TAGTGCTCCACAACGGTCATCTTATTTTGGGTCAGGGTACCGGTCTTATCGGAGCAGATGATCTGGGTACAGCCCAGCGTCTCTACCGCCGTCAGCTTACGGATGATGGCATTTCTCTTGGACATATTCGTCACGCCGATGGAAAGCACGATGGTAACCACTGTCGCAAGCCCTTCAGGGATGGCGGCAACCGCCAGAGAGATGGCGACCATGAAGGTATCCAGCAGGATCTCACCGGAAAAATTACCATCGATGAGCGCACGAACCAGGTTAATACCGAAGATCACAACGCAGATCCCGATGACCAGGTAGGTCAGGATCTTGCTTAAGCCCGCAAGCTTCATCTGCAGGGGGGTCTTCCCCTCCTCTGCCTGCGCCAAAGCGTCGGCGATCTTACCCATTTCGGTCTCCATGCCGGTACCGACAACCACCGCCTTACCGCGCCCGTAAACGACAGTACTGCCCATAAAAACCATATTCTTACGGTCACCCAGCGCTACATCGCCATTGGCTCCAGCGGTCAGCACGCCGCTTTCTTTGGTGACCGGTACAGACTCACCGGTCAGAGCGGCTTCCTCGATCTTCATGCTGGCGCACTCGATGATCCGAGCATCGGCAGGGACTGCGTCACCGGCTTCCAGGACGATGATATCGCCGGGGACCAGCTCCTCGCTGCGGACGGTGATCTGGTGTCCGTCCCGGATGACCTTCGAGGTCGCCGCTGCGATCTCCTGCAGCGCTTCGATGGCCTTTTCCGCCTTGCTCTCCTGGAACACACCCAGAATAGCATTGATCAAAACCACCGCCATGATGATAATAACATCAGAGGGGAATTCCTTCTCCCAGACCGCCATGAACGCTGAGATCAGCGCCGCAACGATCAGAATAATGGTCATGGGCTCAGCCAGCTGCTTGAAAAAGCGATGGATCAGGCTTTCCTTCTTGCCCTCTGCCAACTTATTGGGTCCATTTCTTTTCAGACGTTCCTGCGCTTCGCCAGCGGTCAAGCCTTCCACCGAGGACTTCTGCGCCTGCAGGACCTCCTGCACATCCGACAAGTATTCTTTCATTGCTTTTCCTCCATTTGTGATATAGGTTAGTTTGCACCGATGCGGGGAAAATAAAAAAAGACTTATCTGCCAGAAACAGATAAGTCTCGTCATTTCCAAATAAAGCCAAGAGGAAAATCCTCCGAACTGTTGGCCTCATCACACATCATCTGTGCTGACTACTCCCTTAACTTATCTATAGTTTAGCATATTATACCAGATCTGTCAATGTGTTTTTTATAAGCATTTTGTTTACTGATCTCTTTATTTTATAAAAATACTTGACATTGACAGACCGATGTGCTAAGATATTTTAGCAAATTCTTGCGGGTGTAGCACATCGGCTAGTGCATCGGCCTTCCAAGCCGAGGAGGTGGGTTCGATTCCCATCACCCGCTCCAATGCGCTGATAGCTCAGCTGGATAGAGCATCTGCCTTCTAAGCAGAGGGTCAGGGGTTCGAGTCCCTTTCAGCGCGCCAAAAGAAAAAACGGCTAAAAGTCAGTGTTTATGCGACTTTCAGCCGTTTTTCTTTTACTGTTTTAAAACGATTTAACCCCATAAAAATAGGATAAAATGGTCTAAATGGTCTATTTGTGTCACAGTTTTGTCACACAAATGTCACACTAAACACAGGTTTTTACTCTCTCCCCGGGAAGAAAGAGAGGAAAAGCATGAACGAAAACTACGAAATCAAAAAAATGATCGAAGCCACATTGAGAAGTCTTGGCATTACCGCCAATTACCGTGGCTATCGGCAACTTTGCATCGCCATCGCCATGGTTGCTGAAAAAGAGGATCGGCTGCTAAATGCCAAAAAGGAGATCTACATCCCCATCTCCGAAGTCATACACTGCAACCCGGAGACAATCGAGCGTAATATCCGCACGGTAATCAACCGGATGTGGAAGGTCAACCGAGAGGGGTATCATGCCCTGGTCGGTTTTGAAACCTTCAGGTCTCCTGAAACACTTGAATTCATCGACGCCATTGCTTACCATGTACGATACCAGCTTTTTGTAAAAACGCCTTGAGATCTTGCAACGCAGCGCCCCGGTCCACCGAGGCGCTGCATTTTTTTATTTCTTTTCTGCCTTTTCAGCCTCAATCAATGCCTTATTCTTTTCCGCCGCTTTCTTTCCTATATTATAAGAATAAGGATTATTCTTTGCCGATGAAGCGCCGGTAAAGATCTGCCAAAAGACTGCCCTCTGAGTATTGCTCAGACCATCCACATCATCAATGGCCGCTTTTACCATGGCGTTTGTTACACCACCATCCGTCTGATCATTCAGATATACCACATTATCCTTCACGCTCACAAACTGCTCTAGCGTAATGTTGTAATCGGCAAAAACCGTCAACCGGCGCCGATCTGTATCTGAAGCGACCACCATCGCCACCTTGAACTTTGTATCATCCGCCGCATCTCTTGCCTGAATCGCCTGAAACTTTTTCAAATCGGAGGCGGGCTTTCCTTCTACCGGTGCAATCTCTGCCTTATAATGGAGATATTGATCAAAAGTAAAGCCGGCATTCATCATCTCCTCAATCAGTTCCTCATGGTCATTACTGATCCGTTCCTGATAGATCGCCATCTTTTCCGCTTCGGTCAACTTCACCTTGGATAAAATCTCACTCTTTTGATTTACCGAAGCCACTCCTTTTACTCCTCTGATTCCATCCAAAGCGACATATACAGCCCCCATATCCGACTCGGACTCCGTAAATCGTTCAATCAACTCCCGCTCATCATCCTGCGCAACCAAGCCATAGTAAACCACTGACTTTGCCTCGTCGCTGATCTTCGACTCCCTGAGAAGTCTGCGTTTCTGATCCGTGGTACTTTCGGAATCCATATCTACAACATTACCCATCGTTTCTATTAGTTCAAATGCGATTCGTCCCGGTACGCCGAGTTCAATGATACCTTGATAGCAAGCAGTCTCTTTGGCACTGAGGTTTTTAAATCCGCCATCCACCCAATCTTGCGCCGTCGATGTGGAACTTTTGCCAAACAATACAGACTTTATCCCGTTAAGAGCAATGTCCCCGAAGGAATCATTGTAAACCGGATATTGGAGAATGTCTTCTCCGTCTGCATTCACATTATAACTTCCTCCGTCGATAACCGCCTTAACGCCTTGAACACTCCGCTTGATCTGACCACCACCGAAAGGCAGTGCAACATACAGAAGAGGGTTGCTCAGTTCTTTTGATATAACTGCAATACGCTTTCGAGCACTCCAATCATCTCCAAACAATGCCTTACCAAGGTTCCCCCAGTTTGGCAAAGCACTACTGATAGGAACACGTCCTCCGCCGAGAACGCCACCCACAAAAGGTGTCTGCTCTAATATGTTTTTTCCGGTGTTTGTCACAACTCCAAGGCCATCCTCTTTTTCGGTCTCAAAGGAAGGAAGCTCCCCCGAAAACGCCCCTACCGTCAGCTCAATAAGGTTCGGCAATTGATATCCGGTTACATCGCCGACCAGATCGTTGATGATCCCAAACGGATCGAAAGCTGGTCTGGTCCCCTTCACATACTCATACACCTCATCATATAGGAACCCGGCAAGAAAGAACTTTAGAAAAATTGAAGTAACGATCAATGCGCCACGCTTACCATATTCCCTCGGAAGATCTTTAAAGAGATATGACACTTGATTCTGAACCTCAAGCTGGAATTGGGTAAATACCTTGAGGAGCGGATGTTTCTGAGAAAAGACCGTCGGCATCGCCCCTTTGCTCCGATCCGCCATTACTCGAGCAGCCCAATCGTCGGCTTCGTCGATAGCAGCCTCCTCGCTCATTCCTTTTTCAAGATTGGCATCATACCTAGCCCGAACCAAACTATCCGCCACGAAGCAGTCAATATACTCCATCGGACTATTCCACTTATTGGAAACACTTTCCAGCCAAGCACGCACAATGGGATCGCTCCCACGACGATTTGTGAGAAATGCGCTCCTCTGCCAAAATCCATCGTCCTTTTTATAGCTAAGCGCCGTATTTCCCATCGCCTTCAGTATACGTGACATACCAAGTTCTGCCATTCCTGCGTTTAGAGGAATGATGTTAGTAAACCAGGATCCCACGTTGCCAACGACCATATTGGCGCCAACCCGGCTCTCCCACTTCTGCGCAAGTCGGTATATCGTTCTGTTTAACCTATTCTCAACATCCCGATCACCTCTTGCCTTTTTGTTCGCCAAAAGGTTGGTGTACTCATCCAGATGCACCACAAACTTTGAAAGGGTAAAACGACCCGATTCGTTCAATTCCTTGATGCGGTTTTGCTTATCGACATCCTCTAAAGTATCATCGTTGAAGATTGCATTCATCTGCTCCTGCATTCCCTCATCGCTGGTCCGATATCGAATCCGGGTGGCCAAAGCACGAAGAGCTTGGATATTGTCCGTCTGGCAAATCACGTCCGCCACGCCCTCAATATACTTATCAAAGCCTTCAACGGCATCATAAACCGTATCATAGCCCAAACGCTGCAAGGCACTCCCAAACCATTGGATTCCAGGCTTAAAGATATGTGTCAATCCGCTGATGGTGGTCGGCAAAGCGTCAACCTCCATACCTATTCCCAAAGCCTTACCGAAAAGAGCCAACAGACTATCTGTCTCTCCTGGCCGGAAATGGATAAAATATCCCTTACGGTACTGCACCGGCTCATAACCGTTCCGTACACGTGCCTCGTTCATCTGACGGAACAGATCATCATAAATATCTCGGAACACTTCAATGGCATTCTCCACTTTTTTTCGGTCCAGATTCGGGTTCTTTTTCCAAAGATCATCCAATTTGGTCCGCCATTCTACTTGAGTCTTTCCATCAATTTTTCCATCTTTTACTCTTCTCTGTTCAAACTGCTCTAATGCCGACATTGCTTCACCGGCGATCTGCACCGCAGCTGCTTCGGAATCCCTATTTCCTTTTGATTTTTTTCTTGAAAGTTTCAGATCTAAAACTTTTTTTCTGTAGCTGGTCTTCAGCCGGTTGGCTTCTGCTGCGCTCTTATGTATCGGCTCAAAATATCTTTTGATGATAGATTTTGCCAAACCATGATCCGGAACGATATCTTCCACATTTCGTTCCATCGTCTCAATTTCATAAGAGATCCCAAGTTTCTTATCTTTCCAACTATTGGCCGTTTCTAAATAAGAG
>JAZREO010000156.1:0-5178 GCA_045660845.1 Eubacteriales bacterium | reverse complement strand
ATTATCAAATATAAATTTCCGGCTTGTGAAATCAATCACGGTACGGAAGAAGAGCCGAACATTGGGCAGATTTTTCTTGATAAGATAATTCCATGGAGTGAAAGCAACGAGGAAATCGCTAAGCGTGAGGCGTATAACGGTGAATATACCATCGATGATGATGGGGAAGAGAGCGATCCCACCACTGAAGAAAGACTAAATGCTTTGGAAGGTGCGATGCTTGAAATGATGGGGGTGAGTGAACAATGATCAAGTTCTTTGTTGTTCAGATTCGCTTAGGTCGTATCACCTTGGAGCAGGTGCCGGAAAAATATCGGGAAGCGGTCAATGAAGCATTGGCTGCTGAAACGGTAAGGCGGTGACAAGATGGCTTATTTAAATGGGAAAAGAGTGCTTTTTGGGACGAAGATGATCGTAGGAAACGGGACGGGCTATGATACCGGATACGATGTCGGGCATAAGGCTGGGTATGGTGAAGGGAAAACAGACGGGTACAAAACCGCAATTTCGAAAGATACCACAAAAGAAGTCTTTCTGGATTATGTGTGGACTGATCCTGATTTTACCGGAAATAACTCGGAAACGTACACTTTTGAGCTCGATGTTTCTTATGTAAAGGGGCTTGTGATTGAAGGCGATACGGCATACCAAAATACTTTTTTGACATATTCAGTAAAAATCGACGATTTGTCTTTTAGCTATACAAACCCGAATCCTATTGTGATAGAGCGGGGCAAACGATACGAAATCGAATTTCCAGATGTGGTAATGGGAGCCTTTGCAGGTAGTTCCACGCCTGTTAGGTGCGAGATCGAAATTGTGATCACCTCGGATCCGTACTATGCGGAATGTACTGCTTATGCGGTGGTGTATGCGGGCAACTATGACGAGGGCAAGACTGACGGTTATGATGCCGGAATAGAAAAGTTCCGTTCTTTAGCAAACCGCTCGATTAAAGAAGTAACAGCGGACGATTTAGAGGGTGTGAAAATCATAAGTTATTATGCCTTTTCCAATTGCCAACTTGTCTCTTTGGAAATGCCCGACTCCGTCACAACTTTAAGAGGAAGTTGTTTTAACGGCTGTAGCTCTCTGACCAATGTGAAATTGTCAAATAATTTGAAAACAATGGAAGGGTCTGTTTTTAAGGGTTGCGCAAAATTAAACTTTTTAGAAATTCCCGCAAGTGTGGGAAACATTGGTGCTGCTGCGCTATCGATTGGCACAGCTACCGATAAAGGAATTATAAAGATGTTGGGCGAAACACCTCCCACAGTTCAAACAACCACTTTCGATAGCGCCAAACTGGAAAAGATTATCGTCCCTGCCGGGTGCAGTGAGGCATATAAAACGGCAACAAACTGGAGTGTAGTTGCAGATTATATCGAGGAGGAAGAAGTATGATCGTGACAGAACCTTATACCACACGTAAGGACGGTGTGAAATTAAACAGGACCTATTCCGACCAGGGGCTCAAGATCCGGAAAGTCGGGACGGAGGAAATCTATGATGAAGCAATCGATGTAGAGGGAGCTACTTTTAACTATGAGGAGACGGAGCTACCGGTAGGCAGCGACGAGGGAATGGAGGTGAGCGGGTGATTGAAGAAATTGTTATAGTGAGCAAAGGGATCCTTTGGTTCCTCGGGACGATTGTCACCGTAGGGGCGGCATCAGCCGTATTTTCTCGGTGGGGTGCTCCTTATCGGGAACTGAAAAAGCGTGTGGAACGCCTTGAGACCTATCAAAATGCAGATCATAAGGAATTGCAAAAGGTGGAGACCGGCATTGAGAAGATCTGCAAATGTACTCTTGCAATTACAGATCATGAATTAACCGGGAACGGTTTTGAAAAATTGCAGAAAGCGAAAGAGGAAATGCAGGATTATTTAATCGAAAAGTAAGAGGAGGAAACTAAAAGTGAGAGCATCTAAAGAAACGATCATCAGAACTGTTGTACTGGTGATTGCGCTGATCAATCAGGTACTGACGGTACTGGGGAAAAACCCGCTGCCGTTCAGCGATGAGGCGGTATATGAGGGCGTGACTGCGGTATTTACTGTGGGCGCCAGCATCTGGACCTGGTGGAAGAACAACAGCTTTTCTACCGCCGCCATCATGGCGGATGATTACTTAAAGGAACTGAAGGGCGGTGACAGCAAATGACCAATTTGCCGGTAACCGGCGCCTTTGATATTACCGCAGTCTACGGACAGAAGGGTAAATATTGGGCGAACGGTCATAAGGGGCTGGACTTCGTGGCTGCGGACAAGCGGATCTTCGCTACCTGCGAGGGCGTGGTGCGGACGGTAGCCTACGATGCAGGCGGTTGGGGGCAGTACGTCTCCATCGGCGACAGTGAGGGCAGACGGCATATTTTCTGTCATCTGGTGAAGGGTAGTGTCCGGGTTAAGAAAGGGGATAAGGTGGATCGGGATACGGTCATCGGCACCATGGGCGCCACCGGCAATGTGACCGGGGTTCACCTGCACTATCAGTTGCAGAACGGTGAGACGGTTATCGACCCCTGTGGATACCTCGGGATCCACAATAAGGTGGGCAGTTACCATTCTAAAGATTTTCAGTTGCAGGAGGTGAGAGAAGTGGAGTTTAAGGATAAGGCAAGCTTCCCGGAATGGGCGGCGGAGTCCATTGAAAAGGTCAAAGACGCCGGCTTGATGCTGGGGGATGCAGACGGGAATTTTCGTCCCAATGATCCGCTGACTCGGGCGGAAATGGCGGTCATTCTGGCTCGGCAGGAAATGCTGTAAAAAGCGTTCTTTATATTCGCACCGATAGCGTGGGTTTTCCCTAATCATGGAGAAGGAGATCATCATGGAAAATGAAGCCATGAGCGCAGCGGTGGAAACCGCAGCACAAACCGCTGAAAACGCAGCGGCAACGCAGGAGGTCGTGGCTCCTGCGGCGGAGTCTGCTCCCCAAGCGGAGCAGCAGGTGACAGAGGCAGCGGCACAGCCCGCCTCTGAGGGTGCACCGAAGGCTCGGCAGAGCAAGGAGGTCAACGCCCAGCACAAGGCGAACCGCATCAAGGCGGAAGCCTATGATGGTATTTCGAGTGGCATTTTAGGGATTGCCCGATCCAAGGGATTGGATCCCCGGGACGCCGAGGAAGCAGTCCGGATGCTGGAGGCGGATGCCAAAGGCAAGAGCTATGAGGAGTACATGAGAGAACAGGCTGTAGCAGAAGCTGATCTGGAGCGGCAGGTGAAGGGGTCCAAACTTTATAAGGATCTTGAAAACCGGGCGGCGCAGGATCGGGCGGATGCAGAAGCCTATCGGGCGGCAGAACGGATGCGCAAGGATCTGGAAGCCATCCGGGAAGTAGATCCCTCGGTGGAATCTTTGGAGTCCTTGGGGGATGAGTTTCAAGAGGCGGTCCGGAGGATGGACGGTTTGAGTGCCTACTATTTGATCAAAGGCATGCAGGCGGCGAATGCCGCTGCTGTGCCACCCGCAACCGGTGCGGTAGGTAACAAGTCTGATACTGATCGGTACTTTACCTCGGAGGAGTTGGATCGGCTGACTTCGAAGGATTTGGACGATCCTAATGTGTTCCAAAGAGCGTTACGCTCTTTGCAGAAATTAAAATAAATATTCAGGAGGAATAAAACATGTCTTTTGCAAATTTTAAGCCCACTATTTGGGCAAAAATCATCGAAACCGAGCTGAAACAGAAATGTATCCTTGTGGATCACTGCAATCAGAACTTTGAGGGAGATCCGAAGTACGGCAACCGTGTTAAGATTCTCGGTGCTGTTGCGCCGGAAGTGTATGACTATGTCGATGTAACCGGTAAAAAAGGTTTGAAAGACCCTGAAGAGCCGGACGCATATGATGTACATATCGACATTGATCAGGCAAAAGCATTCAATTTCATGCTCGATGATATTGATCAGGCGCAGACCAATCCGCATTTCAAGGAGGTATACATCAGCGAAGCCGCCTATAAAATGGCAGCCGCCAGAGATACGTACGTCGCATCTTTGGCTGCAAAAGCTGATGAAAGCCAGATCATCGGTGGTGAGGCTATTACCGCAACCAAACAAGCTAAGGCTTTGATCGATCAGGCTTTGCTGAAACTCAGGGAGGCAAATGTGGACTATAGTCAAAATGTTCGCATTGAGGTTTCTCACAAATTCTATCAGCTGTTCCGCGACGCTTTGGTAGAACTGAAGACCGCTAACGATGAATTGATTAAAAAAGGCATCGTTGGTATGTACGATAATTGTAAGGTGGTTAATACTAATCACCTGTACAACGATGGTACTGATACCTATATGATGGTTCGTACCAACAAGGCAATCGGCTTTGCCAGTTGTATCGATGAGACCGAGGCTTATCGTCCCGAAAAGTACTTTGCGGATGCAATTAAGGGACTGAATGTGTTCGGCGCCAACATCGTTCGTCCCAAGGAACTGGTGGTCGTTAAGTTCCACTAAGAAAAAATCCCTCCCCGTTTAGGCGGGGAGGGACATTCCCTTTGTGTTGATATGAAGATCGGAGCGGTTTTGATATGAGCACAAAGAAAGGAGAAAATGACATGACGGTAAGCGAATGTGAGAAGCAGGTGCTGCGCCTGCTGGATGAGGTGGGGGTATCGGATTACGCCGACCGGATGTATAAACTGATCGACGAAGCGCAGCGGGAGATTGCCTGCACCTGGGGTTTCATTATAAAGGCGGCGATGCTGGAAGCAAAAGCCGGTGTTGCAATGCCTCTCCCTGAGGATTGCTATGCCATTGAGCGGGCAAGTAATGATCATTGGGAACTGGAGCCGGTGGAGGTTAACGGAGATTGGGAGATGGGGATCGCCTTTTCTGAGGATGGTACCCACAAGCTGATCTACAAGGCATATCCCAAAACCATCGGGGAGAGCGACAGCGCGGCAGAAATCCAGCTGGCGCCGGAATATCATACGGCGCTTTGCTGCTATGTGGCGGCGTTGACGCAGCACAATGAGTATGACAAACGAGCCTATCAGATCTTTATGGAGCGCTACAATAACAGCATCGCGCAGGTACAGCACGCGCGGCAGGTGACGGGGAAGGCGAGGGTGGTAACCAATGGCGGGATTATATAGTGCACCGACTCTCTCTACCTTAAAGGTGGAGCAGTTCAAGGGGTTGGATTGCTCGGTGCCGGAGGATCAGATGAAGCC
>JAZREO010000155.1:0-1075 GCA_045660845.1 Eubacteriales bacterium | reverse complement strand
GGTCACCGAGGTCAGGATTTCGCAATTATAAAAAGCACGCTCGCAAATGGTGGTGACGCTGTCCGGGATGGTCACCGAGGTCAGGCGGTCGCAATACCCAAAAGCATAATCGCCAATGGTGGTGACGGGATAGCCATCGATTTCTGCCGGGATTTCTACGCTTACAGCAGAATAATTACAATCGGTGATGGTGACCTCACCACCTGAAATGGTATAGGTCAGATTACCATAACTTGCTGCTCCTGCGGGGATGCAGCAGGGGAGGATGGCGGTAATCGTCAAAACGATGGCCATGAGAATGGTGAATGATTTTTTCATTATTTTCCACTTCCCTTTTTTATAAGTTAGATAAATATTAACATATAAGCCTGTAATTGTCAATATAAGCTATCATGAATCATCGAAGGCAGACATAGAATATCTGCATATTCCTGAAAAAAGAGCAGAAGTACATTCAAGCACTTCCGCTCTTTTTTATTCTGCGTAGTAATAGCCCATTTCCAGTGCCTTGATGTTCAGGTCCATCAGGTTGGCGCGCTTGGCGGAAACGACCTTTTTGAGGGCTTCGGTGATATCATCGAAGTTGACAAGACCAGTCTCCTTGATCATCTTGCCCATCATAATCATGTTGGCAAGGGTGGGGATGCCGGCGTCCGCCGCCATCTTGGTGGCAGGAATGTAGAACGCCTTGACATCGCTGCGCTCTACCTTGCGCCCGATGAGGGTGCTGTCTACGAAGATGGAGCCGCCGGAAACGGTGGCGTCCTCGTATTTATCCAAGGAGGGCAGGTTCATTGCGATCAATACATCGGGGCTGGAAACGATGGGGGAGCCCACCGGATCATCACTGAGGATGATGCTACAGTTGGCAGTACCGCCGCGCATTTCCGGACCGTAGGAGGGGAGCCAGCTGACTTCCTTCTGCTCCAGAAGTCCCTTATAAGCAATAAATTTACCGGCAAACAGGACGCCCTGCCCGCCGAAACCGGCAATGAGAATTTGAGTTGTCATGATTTAGTCCTCCTTTGCCGATCTGTCTTTATATACGCCAAGGGGATAGTAGGGGAGCATCTTT
>JAZREO010000154.1:0-1801 GCA_045660845.1 Eubacteriales bacterium | reverse complement strand
ACCGCCACCGTCTGCATCATACGGAAAAAGTGGGCGACGCTCTCCTCCTCCCCCTCTCCGCAGCGACCATGCCGGCGTACAAACGCCGCCCGGACAAACCGGGAAGAGGACGACCAATCCCCCGGCAACCCATAGGCACCCAGACCTCGGCTATAACCGCCCCCCTGCTCCGGGGTCAGCCGCTGATAATCCGCAAGGCGGGTCAACTGATAGTCAAACCCGGGGCTATTGGTCAGCACCCCTACCGGGTTTTCATAAACCTTCAGCCCTTCTCGTACCGCCTCCAGGGTGATGGCACGCTCCCGGTCAGCAATCAGCCAATGGAGCGGAGTGGAGGGCAGGCGTTCACTAAAATCCATCGCCATCAGGTTGCACCGCTCCAGCAGGGTTTTTACATCCCTTAGGTCGGTGCATTGCCCCAAGATCCATGGAATCAGCTCAAAAGGAGCGATATTTTCCTTCTCTGGAGCAAAAGGACAGTATTCCGCGTGACCGTCAAAAAGCAAGCCTGCCATGGCGAGCCCCTTTTCATTGACGGCGTCGTAATAAAGAGGATAACCCTCCGCCACCGTCGCCATGCCAATGATAGCATGATGACTTTCCAGCGTCGGCATTTTTCGAAACGAAAGAGGGAAGTTCCGCGGCGTCACCACCACCGACTCTCCAAAAGACACCTCATAGTCCAGCGTCCGCCCAAAATAGCGGTCCTTGGACTGAAACGTCATCGCCGTACACATTACTCAAAGGAGACCGGCTTGACTTCTTCGTCAGCAAAGGGGTTCTCGGCAGGAGAGGGCTCCGATAGGCTGAAATACATTTTTGCTGCCTTGGTCGTTCCAAAATCCCGGTTAGAACCGGTCTTCTGCACCTTATTGAACGCCGCCCGGAACATGGCGTTATGCGCCTCCTCTCGGTTCAGCAGAAAATCAATGGTCTCCCGCACCTTTTTATCGTCGATCTGCCGCCAGAGATATTCATAGACCACCTTTGCCCGCTGCTCTGATGCGATATTGGAAAGCAGGTCGGCGCAAAGATCGCCGGTCACCGTCACATAATCGGCGGTCCAGGAGTAGCCGGAGGCGTTGATCAGACCCGGATTAAGACCCAGCAGAACATGGCTCTGGATCTCCCCTGCAGGCACCTTGGGGGCATCAACATCATGACCGTTGAGCAGCGTGATGGTCTGACTGATCATCTCCATATGCCCCAGCTCCTCGGCGGCAATGTCCAGAAACAGATCCTTGATCTCCGGGTCCTTGATCCGAAAACTCTGAGATATATACTGCATCGCCGCCTTCAGTTCACCGTTGGCACCCCCCAGCTGCTCCTGCAGCAGAGCCGCATATTGGGGGTTGGGGCGTTCTACCGCCACCGGATGAAAGAGTTGTTTTTCGTGTTTAAACATGGAAATACCTCACTTTCTTTTTTGCTCTTAGTATTTCCACTTCCAACTGCTCTATGCAGGATGATGCGCGTTACTGCGATAAATGCGGTTCCGTCACCAATGGGGACGCTGCAGTTCCATCGGCATACTGATCCTTTGCATCATCTTCAAAAGCAGCAAGCGGGTGGTCGAGCGGATCGCCCGACGCCAGCAGAGGCAATAAAAAAACGACCCTCACGGGTCGTTTTTTATTACTTTTATTTGATCCAAGCGGGCTCCTCCGGCAGGAGGGTCTCAAAATAAGCGATGTTGCGTTCTTCCATCTCGCCGGCATAGGTACCGCTGAGGAACGCCTCGGCGCACTCGCCGAACTTCGCCCAGGACTGAGCTTCTTCATCGGGGCAGATGGGATAGAAC
>JAZREO010000153.1:0-14189 GCA_045660845.1 Eubacteriales bacterium | reverse complement strand
GAGGAAATGCTGGAGCCCATCAATTTTGAGAACGTTCCCAATTTCCAATATATCATGGACAACTTCAAGAACCTGGAGTATGATCCCACCAACCGCTATTCCGTCCCCTATACCTGGGGTACAGTGGGTCTGCTTTATAATTCCACCATGGTAAAGGAGCCCCCCACCAGCTGGAATATCCTCTGGGACGAGCAGTACGCCGACCAGATCCTGATGTATAATAACTCCCGGGACACCCTGGGCATCGCCCTTCTGAAAAACGGTTGCTCCCTCAATACCACCAGCGAAGCGGAGCTGCGGGTGGCGACCGCCGACCTGATGCGGCAGAAGGATCTGCTGCAGGCATATGTCTCCGACGATATCTTTAGTAAAATGGAAAGCGGCTCTGCCGCCCTCTGCCCGGTCTATAGCGGAGACGCCATCTCCATGATCGAGGAAAACCCCGACCTGGCATATACTGTCCCGGAAGAGGGTACCAACCGGTTTGTGGACTGCGTCTGTATCGTCAAGGACGCGCCCAATAAGGCAGCGGCGGAAAAGTATATCGACTTCCTCTGCCGGCAGGATATCGCCGAGCGCAACCGGGACTTCACCGCTTATTCCACCCCTCACCAGCAGGTGTTTGACGCCCTTCCCGATGAGATCAAGAGCGATGAGATCGCCTACCCGGACGATTCTATCGTCGCCAAGACCGAGGTCTATACCAACCTCCCCCAACCCATCTTAGAGCTGTATAACGACCTCTGGAACGATCTGAAAAACGCATAAAAATAAGACTTGGGCGTTTCGCCCAAGGCTTATTTTTTAATATCCCAGTTCTTCATTTACCAGAATAACTTTGATTCTTCCGGGGATCCGCTGAGGACCGCAAACGAGATAGTTGCAGCAGATCCGCTGCTCGCTGGCGCAGCCGGTGGCAAAGCCCTCCTCTGCCGCCACGCAGACGCCCTTTTCCCGGCAATAGGTCTTGCAGTCCAGCCGCTTGGTGTTGAGGGGCGCAGCGACCTCTTTAATGCGCTTGAAGCCACTCTCCGCGTCCTTTACGATCTTATTGACTCCCGCCACCACGATGACGGATTTCGGTCCAAACAAAAGGGCGGCGATGCGGTTGGAATTACCGTCCACATTGACCAGCTCGCCCTGCTCCGTAATGGCGTTGGCGGAGCAGAGATACGCGTCAGCGGAAAAGGTATCCCGGTAAAGCTGCTGGATCTCCTGGGCGGTAATCCCCTCCCTGGCACGGTCCAGGAACTGATATTTCCCACTCCGCAGCAGTTCCATGACGCCGGTCTCGGCGAGGGTCACGCTCCCGCCCACGCTGACCGTCGAGCAGTCTGCCAGCAGTTTTTCCACCAGCGGCACAACCTCTGCCTTACTCTCTAAATAATAGGCGTCCATGTGATTATTTTTCAAATTTCCTAAAACCTTTTCGATACTCATTTTAATTCCTCCAATAATCTGTCGATCTCCGTCGCATCGTGCAATATATATGCCCCGGTCCTGCTTAAGATCTCCCGGTGCTGATGCCCCTTCTCAACGAGGGCGCAGGGACTTCCAAGATAGTCTGCCATATCATAGTCGGTGGTCAGATCCCCCACCACCAACACCTCCTGCGGGTCGATGCCTCGCTCCCGAAGATAGGCGTCTGCCGCCTTTTCCTTGCCCCCTAAGGAGCGATCCTGCCGCCCGACGATCCCCTCAAAATAGTGGGTGATTCCCCGCTCCTCCGCCTGCCGCATGAGGATCTCATGGTGGAGGGAGGAAAAGAGCAACTGCCGCAGCCCCCGCAGCCGAAACCGCTCCAGCGCTGCCAGCACCTCCGGAAAGACCGGTCGGGGATACTTGCCACATTCCTGCTGAAACTCCTCGGAGACCACTTCAATACGCTCCTTCTGCATATCAAAACCGATGTCAGCATAAAACCGCTCCAGCGGCATTACCAAATGCAGGGTATACCATTCCTCATCGATGAGCGGCAGCCCCCGGCGGGTGAGCATGGCGTTGACCGCCCCCACCGACGCGCCCATATCATCCATCACTGTTCCGTTAAAATCCCAAAGGATGGTCTTGATCATTTGAGTCCCTCCAAAATAGAACTACCTACATTATAATATAATAAGCCTCAAATAGCAATTAAAAAAAGAGGAGTGTTAAAACTCCTCTTTTTTTGCTTACTTATCCAGATTGTATCTCTTCTTAAATCTGTCAACCCGTCCGCCGGTATCAACCAGCTTCTGCTTGCCAGTAAAGAAAGGATGGCACTTGGAACAAATTTCAACACGGATCTCACTCTGGGTAGAGCGGGTCTCAAAGGTATTGCCGCAAGCACACTTTACGACTGCCTTTTCATAGTTGGGATGGATCCCTTCCTTCATGGTTCTCACCTCTTTTTCGCTTCAGACTTCATTACTTCGATAATATTATCATACTTCAACCGTAAAATCAAGCATTTTTTTCAAAAAACTTGATTTTATTCCGGTCTGGTCGGCATAATGACGGTTTCCCGGTAGATCCGGTCCTCCGGGACTGTGGCACCGAATGCCCAGACCGACTGAATAAACTCATTATTACTCTCCGGTCGGGCAGACCCGGTGACCTGCACATCCCGGTTCAGGGAAATGACGCCCATGGAGTTTTCACCCATGGCAACATCATAGACATCGGTAGAAAACTGGATCGGTTCATGAAGGACACCCTCTCCCGCCCCCAGTTGATGCGCACTGTTGTCGCCCCAGACATAGAGGGTCCCGCTGGCGGTCAGTGCCGCGCAGGAATTCTTGTTGACGGCGATCTTGACCACGCCGTCCAAGATCTTCATATAGGTGGCATAGTCCCGGTCATCGCCGGTCCCCAGCTGACCTGAATCGTTGCGCCCGGCGGCGTAGACCTCGCCGTTCTTCGTCAGGACGATGCTAAAATACCGCCCCGCCGCCGCCTGCTTGACGCCGGTCATCAACTTTTCGGGAGTGTTGCTCTGGGCGGTGGTGCGGTTGCCCATTTCAGAATAACTGTTGTCGCCGAACCCATAAAGGTTCCCGTAGACATCCACCGCTAAGGTGTGGGTCTCGCTGGCGGACACTGTCGCCACATTCTCCAGGACCTTGGTACTCTCCAACCGATTGCGGGTGGTACTGTCTCCCAGATTACCGAAAGCGTTGTAGCCCACCGAATAAAGATCCCCATCCTGCACATAAAAAAGGGAATTATCCGTAGCATCCACATAGCTGCAATCCTGCCCGTAGCGCTTTTCCTCAAAGACGGTGCTGTCCTTTTCATAAGTCAGGTACTCAAAGGCACCGGTCAGCTTCAGCGTCCCGTTCTCCCCCAGTACCGCTGCCAACTGTTCCCCGCCGGCGACCTGCAGCGTGTTCTTATAGCTCAGCCCCTTTTGGTAGGTGACCGTTTCTGTTTCGTTGCCCTGCTCGTCTGTCACCGTCCCGGTCTTCTGCAGATAGCCGTAGACCTTGCCGTTTCCGGTACGGATATAGTAATCGTCCCCCAGCGCAAAGATATCGGAGGGCAGGGCATGATAACCCTTTTCTGTATCGCCGGAAACCTTAATATAGGCATCCACCGGCGATTCCGCACTGATAAATTCCTTGATCTGTGCTGCAGGCAGTGTGGCAAACTGCAAAGCCAGCCCCACGATCAGAAAGAATCCTGCCGCACCGCCATAGATCCGGCGGCGGGACTTAATCTTCTTGCGGATCTTCAAACTCTTTTTCTTGGTATTCTGCAGATACATCAGCGCCGTCAGCAGTCCAAAGACCGCTGCAAAACCAAAGCTGACATAACCAATGATCTTCATCATCAGTTCCCCGCCTCCTTCACTTCTGCGACCTCCCGGAACCCATCATTACCGCTCCGGGCGCCCAGCTGATAATTCTGCCGATCTCCGGCGCCCAGCAGTTTGCCGTCGGCGGTCACCAGCATGGTGCAATTACCTCCTGCCGCCACCTCAGCGGCACTGCGGTGCATAACAGTAGGAAGATCTAAATCTCCGCCGTCACTCCCCAGCTGACCCAGATGGTTCTGTCCCCAGCCAAAAAGCTCCTCTCCGACCAGCGCAAAGGCACTGTGCCCCCCCGCCTCAAGGCGGGTCACCTCAGAAAGGACCGCCACCTGACCAAAGACATTTTCCGGCATCGGTACGATTGCATCCTCCGCGGCGCCTTCCTCCTTGATACCATCACCGATCTGGCGGCCCAGCTGACCGTAGCAGTTGTTGCCGGCAGACCAGACGGTGCCGTCCTTTTTCAAAACCAGCAGGAAATCCTCCCCTGCGGCAATATCCTTGCAGTTATCGGTCAGCTTGACCGGCACGCCCTGGGCATCCCGATGCCCCAGCCCAAACTGCCCGTAGGCATTGTTACCCACGCCGTAAACCACGCCGTCGGTGGTGAGATAGTAGAGAGAGCGCCCGGTGACGACCACCTTCTGTACCTTCTCCGCCAGCTTCTGGCTGGTATCGGTCACCCGCTCTGCGGCACGCCCCAATTGCCCGTAGGTGTTCATTCCCACAACATAAAGACTGCCGCTTTCCTTCAGGATAGCGCCCACCGTCTCAGAGAGCGCCATATCCAGAACTTTTTCCTCGATCTTCACAAAGGAGCCCACATTCTCCCCATTCTGCCCGGGGATCAGTCCGTTTTTATTATTCCCCTTAGCATAAAGAGTGCCGTCCGTCGCCAGCAGATAAAGGGTCTCCCCTGCCTCGCTGACCTTCTTGACATTCTGATAGACCTTTCCGCTCTCGTCCAGGGCAGTCATGCCGACCTTTCCCCAGCCGTAGAGGTCCCCACTTTCCGTCACTGCATAGTTACTGCCGTCTCCGCAGAACACCGCCGCCACCTTGCCCCTCACCTCTGCAGGCGTCAGCAACTCCACGTCGGTCACCGTTTCGGAAAGTTCCTTTTCATGCGCACGGTTTTCTAAGTAGGTGGTCAGCCGCGTCCCCAGCAGGGTCCCCCCTGCAACGACGATAACGCCCGCCACTACAATCCATACCGCCACCGGCGATGCGGCAGTCAGCTTGCGCAAGACCGCCTTCACCGGGTTGGTCTCCCCCTCAATGCCCTTGGCATTGGGCAGGAAGCATACGATGATGATGCCGATCAGCCCCAGCAGCAGTCCCAGCCAACCCCAGGCGCGCCGACGCCCCTTAAGGGCGGCGATCTCCACCGCAAAAAAGGTACAGGTTACAGTATAAAAATAAGTAAGCAGGAGCGCGATCACTAAGAGTATCTTATCCATGCCGCTCCCTCCTTTCAAAAAAGTCCATCAGTTTCCACGCCGCCAAGGCGCAAGCAACGCCCAAAACCATGCCAAAGAGTACATCTGTCAGGTAATGGACGGTAAAATACATTCTCGAAAAGCCCACCAGCGCCGCCAGCCCCAGCGCCCCGGCACCCCATTTCTTATGATAAAGAAAGATAGAGGTGGACGCCGCAAAGGAGGCGGTGGTATGCCCCGAGGGGCAGGAAAAACCTGCGGGCTCCGGAATGAGCAGGGTCATCTCCGGATAGAGGGTAAAGGGTCTGGGTCTTGCGATGACATTCTTTAAAAAGACCTCTCCCAGCAAAACCCCCAGGAGCAAAGCCGCTCCCACAGTCCAGCCGATCCGCCGGGTCTTTTTAAAAGAGATCAGTCCCAGCGCAATGAGGATCCAGCCGATGCCGTATTCACCGAAAAAAGTGATCCCCTTAAAAATAGGGGTCAGCCAGCCGGTGACCAGTGTATCCCGGATCCATTCAATTATCGTTATGTCGATCTGCTGCAACTGCTTTCTCCTCTTGCTTCTTGACCGGGAAGGCGATGGTTACCACCGTTCCCACATTCAGTTCACTTTCAACGGAAAGCGTCCCGCCGTGGAGCCGCATGATCTCGTCCGAGACCCCCAGCCCGATACCGCTGCCCCGCTTCTGGGACTTTCCTTTATAGAACATATCTTTAATATGCGGCAGATCCTCCGGGCTGATTCCCTCGCCAAAGTCCTGCACAATAAAATATGCCTGCTGCTCCTTCACTCGGGCAGCGATCTCGATCCGCCCACCCTTGAAGGAATGCTTGATCGCATTATCGATTACATTGAAAAAGACCTGCTTGACCCGATCCTGGTCTACCAGCGCGGGAATAGAGTCCTCCTCCGGCACATATTCGATGAGGATCTCCTCACTCTTGGCGCGCTCGCTCATCATAAAGACGGTCTCCTCAAACTCCGCCAGCAGATCACATTCCGCCACCGTCAGCTTCATGCTGCCGTTCTGCATCCGGCTCATGTCCAGAAGCTCCTCTACCATTTTGGAAAGCCGCTCCGTCTCGCTGTAGACGATCTCAATGCCTCGCTTGGTGGTACTGTCCATGCTCTCCCCGCCGGCGAGCATGGTTTCCGTCCAGCCCCGGATGGCGGTCAAGGGTGTCCGCAGTTCATGGGAGATGGAGGAGATAAACTCATTCTTCAGCCGCTCTGTCTGGGAAAGCTCCTCCGCCATGGCGTTGATGGTACGGCAGAGATCTCCGATCTCGTCGTTTTTCTCCACCTGCTGAATACGAGCAGTCATGTTGCCTTTGGCGATCTCAGTGGCGGTCTCGTTGATAAAACTTACCGGCACTACGATGGACTTGATAAAATAACTCCCGGTAAATGCCGTCAGTAAAATGATAAAGAACCCAACGCCCACGATCGCCAGATTGATCTGCATCAGCGTCCGGTCCACCTGGCGAAGGGACGACATCATTCGTACCGTCCCCACCATGATCCCATCGTCGGTATAAAGGGGCATGGAAACGCTGACCACCCGCTCATCGGAGGGGACGCTGTAGCCGATCCAATTGGCAGGCTTGCCGTCCCGCGCCTCGATGAGATCCGGGGTCTCAATGAGTTCCTCGATCTCAAAGCCGGTGGAGGAAAAGACCATACTGCCGTTAAGGGAGATGACCTGCATCTCCATGGTACTC
Source organism: Eubacteriales bacterium (assembly GCA_045660845.1). Classification (GTDB taxonomy): domain Bacteria; phylum Bacillota; class Clostridia; order Oscillospirales; family QAKW01; genus QAKW01. The sequence goes on along the minus strand of JAZREO010000153.1, from coordinate 7,232 downwards.
TTATCTTCAAAATCCTCAACCAGCGCCATAAAGCCCGCCGATACGCTATGGTACTGAGGGTAGATGTACCGCTCAAAGTACCGGGTAACATATTCCCCGCTGGCCTTGAGGGTGCTGATACAGCTGTTGTAGTAGGAATTCTTGACAATGGCACACAAACCCGAGAACACCAAAATCACCACCAGCAGGATCACGCCAAAAACGTTGATCAGCCAGCGGCGGGTAATACCGGTAAAGACATGCTTCTGCGCCAGCAAAACCAGTTCCTTACTCTTTTCGGCCAGCTCCAGCACCCATTTCTTCAGTTTTTCAAACCGTTCTCTATTATTCATTGCCCCAGCGATACCCAAAGCCCCAGACCGTCTGGATAAACTTCGGCGTAGAGGGATCGTCCTCGATCTTGATCCGCAGCCGCCGGATGTTCACATCCACGATCTTATGCCGGTCTCCGCCAAAGGCGTCGCCCCATACAGTACGGAAGATCTCCTCCCGGGAGAACGCCTTACCGGGGTTTTCCAGAAAATGCTTCATCAGCTGAAACTCCACCTGGGTCACCACGATCCGCTCGCCGTTTTTCAGCAGCTTGCGGCTCTTGACATTGAGAAGAAAGGGCCCCTCTCGGAGCTCATCCCCCGGATCCACCGGCATCCCCTTCATGATCTGCACCCTGCGGTAAAGACTGTCCACCCGAACGATCAGTTCCAGGGGCGAGAAGGGCTTAGCCACATAATCATCGGCACCGTTCATCAGCCCGGCGACCTTATCGTTTTCCTGCGCCTTTGCGGTCAGCATGATGATGCCGATCTTCTGATTGGACGCCCGGATAGTCTTGCAGACCTCCAGTCCGTCGATGCCCGGCAGCATCACATCCAGTACCGCGATATCGATATCAGGATTTTGATCAAAGAGCATGAGGGCATCCTCACCGGTGCCCGCCTCGATGGTCTCATAACCCGCCCGCCGCAGATTGAGTACAACAAATGCGCGGATGGCTTCCTCGTCCTCTAATATTAAAACCTTTTTCATCGGTAAAACCTCCTAATTAATGGCGCTGAACAGACCGTATACCCGCTGATAATTGATTCCCATGGAATTATTCGCATTGCAGAAAACGGTATAGACTTGGTCGCTGTTGCCGTAGAGCTTGAGCCAACCAGACTGATCCAGCGACTCAGAATATTCAGTCAGCGCATAGACCCGGATGGTGAAGAGCTCTTCCCCCTCCACCGTCTTGAAGGTAAAGGAACGGTTCCCCATCTCCGGACGCTCCACCGTCACCTTGCCGTACCAATCGTCGGGATAATGGAGAGAAAACTTTTCCGTGATGTCCACAAAGGATTGGGAGACCGGCGTCAGCGTCTGCCCGTCAAAGGTATGCCAATGGGTGAGATAGAGGTTTTCCTCCACTCCGCCCCGCAGATAGGAGGGCAATGCCTCCTCGATGGGAATTTCCGGCACGCCGTCGCCATCGATATCCTGGCAGGTGATGGCGGTATACCTGAGGGTGGTCACATCCGGCTGCGTCAGCAGCTCATTAGTCAGCCGCCCCTGGGCATCGACTGCCAGCACCTCGGTAAAGGTCTGACCGTTCTCCAGCTGTTCATCGATATAGACTGCCTGGTCTCCCTCTGCAGTCTTAGAAGGAGTGATGGCGAGATAGTCGGTGGCTTTGCCATACATCGCCACCGTATTGACCAGCCCGATCCTGCCCTCCGTCAGCCCCACCAGGGAGGCGGTAACAGATTTGGTGGAGGAATTGCGGCTCATAACCAAGAGTCCGTCCGGTTCCCCCTCCATCACAACAAAGCGGGTATACAGACCGGTATGCTGGCTGACCGCCTTGCCGTCCGCAAGAGAATAGACATCATAGCTGCCGTCGGTATCGGTGAGATACTGCCATCCCACGATGATCTCGGAACTGCCGTCGCCGTCCAGATCGCCGAAAGCGACCCGTCCCACCGAAGCCGCCTCACTCTCACCCTTGCCCATCAGCGCCCAGTTTTCACCCCGGCTTTCCATGACTAAAAAGCTCAGCTTGCCGCTGGACTTGGTGGGGTGGTAGAAGCAGACCGCTTCCGTCTGTCCGTCGCCGTTGAGATCCTCGGAGATGATGCCGGTACGATAGGAGCCCGCCTGAGGATAGACCAACTCGTAGCCCTCGCCGATGGCGGACTTAATGGCTTTCGTCAGCGCCTCTCTGCCGACGCTCATGGTGGGCGGCGTCAGCATGGTGCCCATGTCCCCGCCCAGAGAGCAGCCGGAAAGCAGCATCGCCAGCACTATAATGAGTATCAAAAACGATTTCCGCTTCATGCTCTGATCCTTTCAATGGATATTATTTATTATTATAATATAGACGACCATTAAATTCAAGACTTTCAGCGCTTTTAAAAACATTTTAAAAAAAGACTTTACATTTTGAAAAACCTGGTGTATAATAATTGGGCTGTCAGTATGACCGAGCTTGGATGTACGCCTCTCACCGGGCGGCGTCTCGGTTCCGGCCAGGGCAAATCTGAAAGAAAGGTGAAAAATGAAATGCTGAAGAAAGAAATCAAGAATTCCGTCATCTCTGCCAATAAGCTGCATGATACGGATACCGGTTCTCCTGAGGTCCAGATCGCAATTCTGACCGCCCGGATCAATGAGCTGACCGAGCATCTGAAGAAGAACCCCAATGATCATCATTCCCGCCGCGGTCTTTTGAAGATGGTTGGTAACAGAAGAAATCTTCTGAACTACCTGACCAAGACCGATATCAACCGCTACCGGGCGATCATCGAAAAGCTCAACATCAGAAAGTAATCCAAAAAGCAGGCGGAAAGAGGAAGTTTTCTTCCTTTTTCTGCCTCTTTCCCATTTTGGGAGCGGCAAATTTAGCAGTTAATCAAGGGATTTTGCGGCAAAAACCCTTTGACTAAGTGCTAAAAAGCTCCTCTCAGAATGGAATAATATGAAGGAGAAAAAAGTATGTACGAAAATCATAAGATCTACAAAACTGAGCTTGCCGGCCGTCCCCTGATCGTGGAGACCGGTAAGTTTGCCGAGCTGGCAAACGGCAGCGCCCTGGTGCGCTATGGTGAGACCGTTGTGCTGGCGACTGCCACCGCATCCGCCAAGCCCCGGGACGGGATCGATTTCTTCCCCCTCTCTGTGGACTTTGAGGAAAGAATGTACGCTGCCGGCAAGATCCCCGGCGGATTCTTAAAGAGAGAGGGGCGTCCCTCTGAAAAGGCGATTCTGAGCAGCCGTGTTATCGACCGCTCCATCCGCCCCCTCTTCCCCAAGGATATGCGCAACGACGTCAACGTCAACCTGACCATCATGGCGGTGGATCAGGACTGCATCCCTGAGATCGTAGGAATGATCGGCGCGTCCATCGCGCTGTCCATCTCTGATATCCCCTTCGCCGGACCCATCAGTGGCGTTTCTGTCGGACTGGTAGACGGCGAGATCGTCATGAACCCCACCGAGGAGCAGCGTGAGCGCTCCGAGATGGCAGTTACCGTCGCTTCCTCTGCCAAAAAGGTCACCATGATCGAAGCCGGAGCAAAGGAAGTTCCTGAAGATAAGATGCTGGAAGCCATCATGGCAGGTCATGCCGCCAATGTGGAGCTGATCCAGTTCATCAATAGCATCGTTGCCGAGATCGGCAAGGAAAAGTTCACCTTCGAATCCTATGAGGTTCCCCATGAGATCTTCGATATGGTCAAGGACTATGCCGAGGAGATGATGAAGGAAGCCATTCATACCGCTGATAAGGTGACCCGTGATCGTAATATCAAGGAAGTTACCGCCAAGGTAGAGGAGCGTTTCACCGAGGAACTGGGCGACCAGGCTTACCTCCTGGGCGACTGCCTCTATAAGCTGCAGAAATATATCGTCCGCAACTGGATCTCCGAGGAGGGCAAGCGCGTGGATGACCGCGGGCTCAACGATATGCGTCCTCTCTGGGGCGAGGTCGATCTGCTGCCCAAGGTTCATGGCTGCGGTATGTTTGCCCGCGGCAAGACCCAGGTCATGACTGTTTGTACGCTGGGTATGGTCAGCGAGTACCAGATCCTGGACGGTCTGGACAATGTGGACTCCAAGCGTTATATTCATCACTATAATATGCCCGGCTTCACTGTCGGCGAGGCGAAGCCCTCCCGCAGCCCCGGACGCCGCGAGATCGGTCACGGTGCGCTGGCTGAGCGTGCTCTGGAGCCGGTGATCCCCTCTGTTGAGGAATTCCCCTATACCATCCGCCTGGTCTCGGATGTGCTGACCTCCAATGGTTCCACCTCCCAGGGCGCCATCTGCGGCTCCACCCTGGCTCTGATGGACGCAGGTGTTCCCATCAAGGCTCCTGTTGCCGGCATTTCCTGTGGTCTGATCACCCGTCCCGACGATACCTTCGTCACCATGGTTGATATCCAGGGCATTGAGGACTTCTTCGGCGATATGGACTTTAAGGTGGCCGGTACCAAAAAGGGTATCACCGCCACCCAGATGGATATCAAGGTGGACGGTCTGACGGAAGCCATCATCAAAGAGGCGCTGCAGAAGACCCGCGACGCCCGCTATCATATTCTGGACAATGTTATCGCCCCCGCCATCGCAGAGCCTCGCGCCGATGTGAAGGAGTGGGCACCCAAGGTCATCACTCTGAAGATCCATCCGGATAAGATCCGCGAGGTCATCGGCACCGGCGGTAAGGTCATCCAGAAGATCGTTGCCGATACCGGCGCCAAGATCGATATCGAGGACGATGGTTCTGTCTTCATCTCCGCCTCCAACCCTGCTTCTTCCAACCAGGCGCTGGAGATCATCAAAGGCATCGTCTTTGAGCCGGAAGTAGGTCAGATCTATCGCTCTAAGGTCGTCAAGATCATGGACTTCGGTGCATTCGTCGAGTTTGCTCCCGGTAAGGAAGGTCTGGTCCATATCTCCAAGCTGGATAAAAAGCGTGTGGAGAAGGTGGAAGACCTCCTGAGCGAAGGCGATGAGATCTGGGTCAAGTTCATGGAGATCGACTCCAAGGGCAGATACAATCTCTCCCGCAAGGACGCTCTCATCGAAATGGAGAACGCCCAGAAGGCTGCTCAGGCAGAAGAATAAACACAAAAGCGGAGAGGCACGCCTCTCCGCTTTTTTAGGAGTAAACACCATGTTAAAAGCAATCCTTTGGGATATCGACGGCACCTTATTAAACTTTTTGAAATCTGAAGAATACGGCATCCGTACCTGCTTCCAAAAATTTGGTTTAGGGGAATGTACCGATGAAATGATGACCCGCTATTCCGCCATCAATCGTAAATGGTGGGAGCGGCTGGAGCGGGGCGAATGTACTAAGCCGGAGGTTCTGGAAGGTCGGTTCCTGGAATTCTTTGCCCTGGAAGGGATCTCCTTTGACCGGGTAGACGAATTCAACGACGCCTATCAGATCCACCTGGGAGATAAAGCCTTCTTTCACGATGGCGGCGAGGAAGCAGTCAAGGCGCTCCGGGGTCGCTGTCTGCAATATGCGGTCACCAACGGCACCGCTGTGGCGCAGGAACGCAAGCTGCAGAAAAGCGGTCTGGATCAGATTCTGGACGGCATCTTTATCTCCGAGAAGATCGGCTTTGAAAAGCCGGACATCCGCTTTTTCGACGCCGTTTTTACCGCTATTCCATGCAAGAAAGAGGAGTGCGTCATCATCGGCGACTCCCTCACCAGTGATATGCAGGGCGGCATCAACGCCGGCATCGAGCGCTGGTGGTATAACCCGAAAGGTCTCCCCGCTGACCGCCCGGTAGACCGCATCATTACCAACTTAACGGAGGTACTCCAATGGCTAAAGTAACCTGGAAACCGGGTACGCACCTGGCACCCGTCCCCCCTGCCCTGATCTCTTGCTCCCATGAGGGAAAGGATAATCTTATCACCATCGCCTGGACCGGAATTCTTAATTCCGAGCCGGCAAAGACCTATATCTCCGTCCGCCCGGAACGCCATTCCTATCAGATGATCAAGGAGAGCGGAGAATTCGTCATCAACCTGCCCACCCAGCATATCGTCCGATCCATCGATTTCTGCGGTGTCCGCAGCGGTAGGGATACGGATAAGTTTACCGCCTGCCGGCTGACAAAGGAAAAGGCATCCATTGTCTCCTGTCCCATGGTGGCAGAAAGCCCGGTAAGTATCGAATGTAAGGTCACCGACATCGTTCCCTTAGGCACCCATGATATGTTCATTGCCGATATCGTCGCAGTGAATGTGGATGATCGGTATATTGATGAGCGGGGCAAATTCCATATCGAAAAATGTGCCCTCGCCGCTTATGCCCACGGTCAGTATTTCGCTCTGGGTAAAAAGATCGGTTCCTTCGGCTACTCGGTCAAAAAGAGAAGAAAATAAAAAGAATCGCATAGGGCAAAACCCTATGCGATTCTTTTTATAAATTCAAGAAAACAATGGCTGCTACGCCCATGGCAATTCCTATCAACTGCCTCCCGGAGAGCCGCTCCTTATAAAAGAAAAAGGAAATACCGGTGGTTGCCATGATATTTCCTGCCGACATCAGCGGAAACATCATCGAGGCAGGCATCCGTCCCAGTAGGATCATCACCAGGTAATTGACGATTCCGTTCGCCAGTCCGCAGGAAATACTGCAGAATAAACTTTTATCCAAGCAATGCCGCAGCGCTTCCCGCTCTTTTATAAAAGCCAGCGTAAACATCACTACCGCAACCATAAGATAAACGGTGATCATGAATTCTGATTTAAAATCCCCGTCAAACGCCATCTGCTGCAGTTTTTGAGCGGTAGAGCAAAGACCATTCCCAAAGAAAGAAAGCGCAACAAAGAAGATCCACTTGGAAGTAATCTTTTCCTTTCTTTTTTTCCGATTTACCAGAAAAAGCGAGATCAAAAGAAACCCCATTCCGATAAAGAAAAAAGAAGTTGCCTTCTCACCCAAGAACGCCAGACTGTAAAAGGTTGGAATGATAAGGGAATAGCAATTGACCAGCGAGGTCAGCGCCAATGACCCGGTCCGCACCGCCATCAGTCCGCATACCACGCCTCCGCCGAAGAAGAAAGCAAACGCCATTGAATACGGCAGAATACGCAGATCAAACTGCAGGGAACCCTCCGCCGCCAGGATAAAAACAACCCCCGCCGCAAGGGCGGAAAACCCGTTGAAAATAAAGGAATCCGTCTTCAATCGGGTATAATTCTTTTTCAATACATTCTGCGCCGCGAGGCAC
>JAZREO010000152.1:0-5408 GCA_045660845.1 Eubacteriales bacterium | reverse complement strand
TCTTCAAAGAGGTCGTTGATCTCCTCGTCAATATACTCGCCCCAGTTATAGACATAAACCACTTCATTGGGTTCATGCTGCTTGCAGCCGGTCATGGAGCAGAGCAGCAGGGCAAAGATGGTCAGGATGGCGAATAGACGCTTATTCATCGGTTACGCTCCTCCTTTTTCGTTTTCGGGGGCAGATTGGCGATGATCAGAATGACCAGCACGACCACCACCATCACGCCGCAGAGGGCATTCATGGAGAGGTTGATGCGGGTCTTGGTGGTGGTATAGATCACCGTTGCCAGGGTCTCCACCTCTACGCCCTTCAGGAAGAAGGTGACGACGAAATCGTCCACCGACAAGGTCAGCGCCAGCATGAAGCCGGAAATGATGCCTGGCATGATCTGGGGCAGCACCGCCTGCCGGAAGGCACGGGTGGGGGGCGCCCCTAAGTCCAGGGCGGCCTCATAGATCGAACTGTCCATCTGCCGGAGTTTCGGCATTACGGACAGAATGACATAAGGGATATTAAAGGTGATATGCGCCAGTAGCACCGTCCCGTAACCCAGGGACACACCCACCAGCGAAAAGAACAGCATTAGTGAAACGCCGGTGATAATATCCGGGTTGAGCACCGGGATGTAGGTTACATTCATCACCGCGTTGCGGGGGAGTTTTCTCAGGTACTGGATGCCCATGGCTGCCATGGTGCCGATGATCGTCGCCACAACAGAAGAAATCGCGGCGATGATCAGCGTATTGAGCAGCGCCTGCATGATCTGCTGATCCTGAAATAGGTTTACATAATTTTTTAATGAAAATCCGCTGAAGATGACCTTGGATTTTCCACTATTGAAGGAAAAGAGGATCAGGTAGGCGATGGGCAGATAGAGCAGCCCGAAGATCAGCGCCATATAGCTTTTTTGAATGAATTTTCTCATATGATGCCCTCCTTGGTCTCATCGTCCAGAAAGCTGAAGATGATGAGGATAAAGAGGATCAGCACCAGCATCACCAGGCTGATAGCGGCGCCCACATTGGGGTTATAGACCTGCAGGAATTGCTCCTGGATCACATTGCCGATCAGGTTGAATTTGGCGCCGCCCAGCTTTTCCGAAATAACAAAGGTGGAAACGGTGGGGACAAACACCATGATGATTCCGCTGCCGATGCCGGGCATGGTCAGCGGCAATATAACTTTTTGAAAGACCCGCATCCGGTTTGCGCCCAGATCCTCTGCCGCTTCGATGACACGGGGGTCCAGCTTTTCCAGAGAGGTATAGATGGGCAGCACCATGAAGGGGAGGTAGTTATAGATCAGACCCAGCACCACCGCGAAGGCGTTGTTGCGGATCTGCAGGTCGAGCCCTACCGCTTTCAGCCAGTTTTGCAAGAGGTCCAGAAGATCCTGCATCGCCTGAGTCCGGAGGACGAAATTGATCCACATAGGCAGCATCAGCAGGATCATCAGAATGACCTTGACCCGGTCACTCTGCTGCGCCATGCAATAGGCGAGCAGATAGCCGAAGAACAGGCAGCAGACGGTGGCGACTCCTGCGTAGAGCAGGGAGCGCAGCAGCACCGGCCAGTATTTTCCGATCTGCAGGACATTTTCGGTGGTAAAGGCGCCGGTGGAATCGGTGAAGGCGCTATACGCGATCATCAGGAGCGGGACAACGATAAATACCATCGCCCATACATAGTATGGAACGGCAATCAGCTTCTTTTTCAATTGGCAGCGCCCGCCTCCTTTTTCATGATATGGATATATTCGGGGATGATCTTCATGCCAATCTTCGTACCGGGCTCCCGGCAGGTGATGGAATGGATCTTCCAAAGGTAATTTGCAGAGCGGACCATCATTTCATAATGAACGCCCTTGAAGGTGACGCTCTCCACGATACCGTTGAGGGCTTCCTCCTCTGGCTCGCGAATTTTGATATCCTCCGGACGGACAACAACATCCACCGGTACATTCTCACCGAAGCCGGCGTCCACGCAGGGGAATTCCACACCTTCGAATTTAACCAGGTAGTCCTTCAGCATGGTGCCGGAAATGATATTACTCTCCCCGATAAAGTCCGCAACAAAGGGGTTAATGGGCTCATTATAGATATCCTCGGGGGTGCCGATCTGCTGAATAACGCCGTCCTTCATGACCACGACGGTATCGCTCATGGTGAGGGCTTCCTCCTGGTCGTGGGTCACATAGATGAAGGTGATCCCCATCTGACGCTGGATCCGCAAGAGCTCGTTCTGCATCCCTTTACGCAACTTGAGGTCCAGAGCGCCCAGAGGCTCATCCAGCAGCAGGACCTTGGGATTATTGATCAACGCCCGGGCGATGGCAACACGCTGCTGCTGACCGCCGGAAAGGGAGGCGACGTTCCGCTTCTCAAAGCCCCTCAGGTTGACCAGCTCCAGCATCTCATGGACCCGATCCTTGATGATATTCTCGGGGGTCTTGGAGATGCGCAGTCCAAAGGCAATATTTTCAAAAACATTATAGTGGGGGAACAGCGCGTATCGCTGGAAAACCGTATTGACCTGCCGTTTATGGGGCGGCAGCTTACTGATATCCTGCCCCTCAAACAGTACCCGTCCTTCCTGGGGCTGGACAAACCCGGCGATGGTTCTAAGGGTCGTTGTCTTTCCGCAGCCGGAGGGACCCAGCAGCGTCACGAATTCCTTATCCCGGATCTTCAGATCAAACTGGTCCAGGATGACCTCGCCTTCAAAGGATACATGAATGTTTTGCAACTCAATGATGTTTTTCAACGCCGTTTTCAACCTCCAATGATTAATAAACTAAATTATAATATAAACACTTCAGGGAGGTTTGTCAATAAAAAAACGCAAAAAAAGTCATATTTTTTGCGAAAATTTCATGAGGTTTTTGCAAAAGACCGATCTCATTTTTAGAGTTTCTATGAATTCCTTCCGTTTTCTTTGAAATTCTTGGTTTTCCTTACTTTTTTACAAAAAGAAAAAGTGCAGGATTTTTCCTGCACTTTCTTTAGCGCCAATAGTCCGTTTGGTGGGGGAGCTCAATATTTTCGGCGCGGAAGGTGGGGTCCTTGCCTGCCTTGCGCTGGCGGTCATAATCCCTGAGCGCCCGGAGGGCATATTTGCTAAGGTACAAGATCACCGGCATATTGATGAGGGTCATCAATCCCATCAGCACATCGGCTATATTCCAGAGCAGCCCTGCGCTCAAGCCCGCGCCCAGCAGGATCACCAGAGAGGCGGCGAGATAATAAACGGTGTGGAACTTTTTGCCGGGGATGCGACCTAAAATATAGTAAATACATTTATCCACATAGTAGAGGTTTCCTAAGAGGGTGGTGAAGGCGAAAAGCGTCATGGCGACGGTGATAAAGACCGGTCCGAAGCTGCCCAGGGAGGCGCTGACTGCCGCCTGGACATAAGGGGCGCCGGAAAGGGTCTCGCTGGGCTCCACGCCGGAGCTCATACAAAGAAAGGCGGTGGCGGTACAGATCAGGATCGTATCGATGAACACCGAGAGGATCTGCACCAAGCCCTGCTTGACCGGGTGGGTGACCTCCGCAGAGGCGGAGGCGTTGGGGGCAGAGCCGACGCCCGCTTCGTTGCTGAACAGTCCCCGCTTGATACCATACATGACGCAGGAGCCGGAAAAGCCGCCGAAGATGGCTTTTGCATCAAAGGCTTCGGAGAAAATTCTGCCGAGGATGCCGGGCAGAGCAGTGATATTCAGCAGAATGACCAGAAGGGCGATCAGCACATAGGCGATGCCCATGACCGGTACTAAAACGCCGGTGACCTTTAAGATGCGTTTGCCGCCGCCAAGCAGGCAGTAGCAGGTGAGGGCGGCAAGGACCAGTCCGATGATCCAGCGGGTGCTTTGCGGATCATAAAAGGGGTAGGCGGCGAAGGTGGACTGGAGGTTATAGGACGCCAGCATATTAAACCCAAAGCCGTAGGTCAGGATCAAAAAGACGGAAAAGATGATGGCTAAGGTGCGGTTGCCCAAGGCAGCTTCAATATAGTAAGCAGGTCCGCCGTGGCAGCCTTCCGGTCCCCGTTTTTTATAGATCTGCGCCAGAGTGCTTTCAATAAATGCCGAGGCACCGCCGATGAGGGCGATGACCCACATCCAGAACACCGATCCGAAGCCGCCCAGGCAGAGGGCGGTGGAAACGCCGATGATGTTGCCGGTACCGACCCGAGAGGCGGTGGAGACCATCAGTGCCTGAAAGGATGAGGCGCCTTTGCCGCTATTTTTTTCGGTGACGGCTTTCAGCTGGGCTCCGAACAGCCGAAACTGCACAAAGCCGGTGCGGAGGGTGAAATACAGCCCGCCGGCGATCAGAATAATGATCAGAATATAGCCGTAGAGGGCGTCATTCAGGTTGGAAATCAGGGTGTTGAGCATGAATTCTCCTTTTTAGAGCATAAAGCAAAAATACTTTACACACCGAATTTCTCCGCAGCGGTCCGGAGCATCTCCCGGATGGGCAGCTCATAGGGGCAGCGGGTCTCGCAGACACCGCAATCCACGCAGGCAGAGGCACTTTTTTCCAGCCCGCTATAGCGGGTGCGTGCCCAGCCTTCCAGACCGTAGCGGGATAAGTAGCCCTCTAGCAAAAAGACAGTAGGGATGGAGATGCCGGCGGTGCAGGGAGCGCAATAGTTGCAGCGGCGGCAGAAGTGGGTGCCGAGGGTCTGGCGAAGCGCTGCCATTTGGGCGTGTTCCTCAGCGGTGAGGGGCGCTTTGCTGCAGACGGCGGCGATATTTTCCTCGATCTCCCGGGGTTCTGCCATGCCGGGGATGACGACGCTGACCGCATCGTTGGCGGCGATGAACCTTAGCGCCAGGGTGGCGTCCTCAATGGCACCGCCTGCCAGGGGTTTCATGGCGATGAAACCGATATTTTTATCGGCGCAGGCGCGGATCAGCTCCTCGCCCTGGGTTTCGACGATATTGTAGGGGAACATGATGGTTTCCACCCATTCCAAATTCAGCGCCCGCTCAAAAAGGGCTTCGGAATGGAGGGTGATACCGATATGCCCGATCTTGCCGGCGGCGACTGCCTCCTGCAGCGCTTCCAGCGCGCCGCCGGGGGCGAGGACGGTGTCCAGATCTGCCGGGGAGGGGTTATGGATCTGGTAGAGGTCGATATAGTCGGTGCGAAGCTTTCGAAGGCTCAGGTCGATATCTGCCGCCATGGCGTCCTTGGTTCGTGCCATGCTCTTGGTTGCAAGAACAAAATGCTGACGAATTCCCTCCAGCGCTTCTCCTAAAAATTCTTCACTGACGGTATATGCTCGGGCGGTATCGATATAGTTGACCCCCGCGTCCACCAGCTGACGCATCAGCTTTTTGGTGCCGGCGGCGTCGATCTTTTGAATGGGGATCCCGCCGAAGCCGATGCGGGATAT
>JAZREO010000151.1:0-4224 GCA_045660845.1 Eubacteriales bacterium | reverse complement strand
CTTGCTTTTTTATCATTCTTATGATAGAATAATTACTACTTGAAATTGAAAGGTCGTGAAATCAATGGCATTATATATTTTCGGTTCTGCAATTCTGGTACTGGCAGTAGCGATCATTGTCTGCGTTTCCATCCAGCAGGGTAAGTCTCAGGGTCTGGGTGCTATGGCAGGCGGCAGCGATGCGGATAGCTATTTCAGCAAGAATAAAAGCCGCTCCCGGGACGCTGTTCTCTCCAAGATCACTATTGTCCTGGCTGTTCTGATCGCGATTTGCGTCATCGCCATGAATATTGTTGCAGTTTGATCAAAAGAATAAAAAAAACGGACCGCTGAGCGGGGCGTGGTTTTATTCTTTTTCTTTCAATATGTTATTACGCTCCGCAAAGAGCAGGATCCGCTGGATCGGCACGCAGAATACGATGCCGATCAGGGAAAGGATCCATTCCCACCGCTTCAGAAGCCGGGAGAGCCCCCGGAACTCCAATACCCGGACGCAGATATAAAAAGCAAGCGCCACCGCCAGCAGCAATACCGCCAGCACCAGCGAAGTATACAGCCGCAGGGCATTTCCGGTGACATAATAATACGCCGCCCAGACGATGGCAGCCCCGCCGGCAACCACCAGCACCGGGCACCACCACATCAGTAGCTCCGCCCGCCGGGCACGCGGTTTCTCCTCCGCCAGCAGCAGGGTATACTTGACCTGCCCGCCGGGGAAAAACGCCGGGAAATAAGGCTTTTGCTTCGCCCGGCACCCCACGGTATAAAGCCCAATGGCGCCGAACACACAGCAGACCAACCCCACCGCCAGCCAGCAGGCGGCGGCAATGATGACTGCCCTGTGCAACCAGGGTTGCTGTATCAAATTGATCAGCTTGGAAAGGGAACTCATTTCTTTAATAACGCCCTCTGCAGCCAGACCTGACCGATATCCAGCGCTTCATACAGACTGTTCTTCTCGCTCTTCTTTTGGGAGCGCTCAAAGATGGAAACATTCTCGTCTGTGGAAAGCAGCTCCACCGAAACCTTAGTAGGCAGATCCTCCGCCGTACCGTCCGTCGCCAGGATGTTGATGAAGATCACATAGGGATCCTTGGGGTCGCCGTAGTAGATATTATTACCGCTACGAACCAAGGGATAGCCTTTATAAAGGGTAAAGGGCAGTTTTTCTTTCTTTGCCGCCATAAATCAGTCCTCCTTAAAAGTTCTCTTTGTATTGTACCACAATCAAAGAGGAAAGTAAACGGATTTTTTGCACCTTTTTTCCTTCTTTTTCATTAAATAGAACGAAAGGAGAACCGCTATGGATGATTTTGATTTGCGGGATCTGCTGGCACCGCCCCTGCGGATGCGCTCAGACCTATCGGCAGACCCTATGAATAATACAACGAACCATACCCACCATATGAACCATGATCCCATGGTGCTGGCAATGGCATATGTGCCGGTCCAGCAGTGGCAGGATCTTTACGAACCGGAGGAAGCGCTGAGCAACGGCACTATTTTCCGTCAGCTAAACCTTCCCTTTGAAGGAGGTGCCGGACGGTGACAGAACGCAGAAAACTCATGGAGGCGGTCTACGCCAATGGCTTCGCTGCCGACGACGCCCGGCTCTTCCTCAACACCCATCCCGACAGCCGGGAAGCCCTGGATTACTACAACAAAAAGATCAGCCTGTATAACCAGGCTGTAGCTCGCTATGAAGAAAAATTTGGTCCCATCCGCCCGGAGAACGGCGGCATGGATGGCAACTGGGCATGGGCATCCACCCCCTGGCCCTGGGAAGGAGGAATGTAAGCCATGTGGACTTATCAAAAACGGCTGCAATATCCGGTGGACATCAAAAAGCCTGATGCCCGCCTTGCAAAAGTTATTATGAGCCAGTTCGGCGGTCTTAACTGTAATTGGTTATAAATCTTCTAAAACAAGGAGGATTTATAACATGGAAGAAACCATCAAGCAAACCCTGCGCAGGCTTGGGATCACGCGAAACTACCGCGGCTACAACATTCTTCTCGTAGCGGTTCAACTGGTACTTGAAGACGAAAGTCGCATCCGTAGTGTAATGGAAGAAGTCTACCGACCAACCGCCAAGATCGTAGGATGCAATTTCCCATCTATCGAGCGTAACATCCGCACGATCATTGATCGTGTATGGAATATGAACAAGCAGTCGCTCATTAGAATTGCAGATTTCCCAATGAGCCAACAGCCAACCGCCGCCGAACTCATCGATATCATCGCAAGTCACGTCCGCCGGACCTGCAGAACAAAAATTAATAAGTAAATGAAAAAACGCTCTCTAAAAGGAGAGCGTTTTTTATTATTACCAAGTTATGCAGACAGCAATAAAGCCCCGGAAGAAAAACTTCCGGGGCTTTATTAGCATTTATTGACCCGCCGTGGTCCGCATCATCCACAGTTGCATCGCAGAGATAGGCGTGGCAGGTTCTGTCATTTACTTCAACCGTGCCAGTACAACCGCCAGCTCGGCACGGGTGACGGGCTTATTGGGGTTAAAGTTGCCGAGGTCATCACCGACCATCAAGCCCTTATCCGAAACCTCGTCCACCGCATCCTTTGCCCATGCAGGGATCTCTTTGTGATCCTTGAATTCCATATCATTCACCTCCTTGATCTGATAATCTTTAGAATTATAGTTGCCGACCTTATTTGGGATCCCGAGGTACCCGCAAGGGTCGATAACGGTCTCTCCATTCTGCAACTGATAGTGCAAGTGAACCCCGGTCACATTGCCGGTGGCGCCCATGGTGCCGATGACCGTATTGCGATCCACCTTATCCCCTTTCTCAACCCGGACACTACCCTTCACCAGATGACAGAAAATATGCCGTCTGCCCTCGCTGTCGCCGATGGAAACATACTGTCCCCAGCCGCCTGCATCGTAGGCTACCGTCCGCACCACGCCCTCGCAGGTAGCGAATATCCGCTTGTCCGCAGCGACGAAGTCCAGCCCTTTATGACCGTTCGCCCAATACTTTCCCTTTTGTCCGTAGACCGCTGTGATCTGAAAATCACCGGTAACCGGTAAATTAGTCATGACGATCACCATCCTTTACAATTCCTTCCCCCAGTTTGTCGAGTTGTTCCTTACCTGCGGACAAAAACACAACGATCCATTTGGGGAAGGAATTCGGATTGCACTTATAGAAATTTTCACAGACCGAAACCGCTTCGGTAAAGATGATGTAAAATCCGATGATATTGGAAAACAGAAGATGGCTGACATTGAAACTAAAACCCACCTGCTGCGCCGCCATGGGGATGATATAATCCAACGCAATACCAAAAAGAAGCTGACCCAACATCGTCCCTTTCTTGACCACGCCCTTTCGAGCTTTTTCGCTGTTCCACTTCTCGCCGGACATTTTTGCGGCGATAACACCGGTGATAAAATCGAAGACGATTACCACCATCACTGCGATAAAAATCGGTGCGTACAACTTTAGCCAGGTGGCAAGTATGCCACCAAGCAATGCAATTAAATATTTCAGTTTATCCATATTAAATCTCCTCTCTGCCGGGATCATCCATGCCGGCATTAAATTCAGCTTCCTGCTTCGCAAGGATTTTTTCATACTCTTCTTTGGTAATCTCATAATAATCATCAGGACTATCGTTAATCCCCAGATAAATACCCTCTTCTTTAGCGCTATAGATATCACCATTAGTAAGAACCATTCCCATAGAAGGAATAAGTTTTCTCACTTCAATCGTTTTAATCTCCATTATGCTAAACTCCATCCTTTCTGCGTCGCTATTGCCTTTTCGGCATCGGTTAATTTTGCCAAATTTGTTGCTCCAAATGTTATAGAACGAGTTTCTCCGGTTCCGCTAAAGTCTTTTAGGATGTTGATTATGCTCATAATGCTATCATGCGTTAGGTTATTACAAGTATCAAACACCAAACCATTATTAGCAATTACACCAGTGGCATTAAGGTTTTCAATTTCAGCATTATTAAATTCATTTTTATAGTAGTTAAAAGTTCTTTCGACAAACCTTAATTCATCAACAGTTTTAATTTTCGTATATTGGAATAGTCCAGATGTATTATAAGAACTTGATATTTCCGTTAAATCAATAACCCCAACTCTTGTGAAATTGGCATACCCAAAGCAGTTTGACATTGCTTTTGTTTCGGAAAAATCCAATTCAACCCCTAATTCCGCTAACCATTCTACTAAGTCATAAGGCTCATAA
>JAZREO010000150.1:0-4397 GCA_045660845.1 Eubacteriales bacterium | reverse complement strand
TAAAAAAACAACAAAAAAGTCCGGAAAAGGGTTGCTTTTTCGGAACTTTTTATTTTTTTATTTTTTTATGAAAAAACTATTGATTTTTACTAATTTTTTGGTATAATTTAAATCAAGTGGAGTCTAAATGGGTACCAAGTGTGTATCAAGTGGGTGAAAAAGAAAGGAGGGGACATACATGGCTTATCTGACCGGCTACTACGAAAACTTTGTAGACGAAAAGGGTCGCGCGATCCTGCCGAAGGAATTCAAGGGGCTGATGGGCAGCGATTTGGTGCTGACCCGCGGGTTGGATGACTGCGTGTATGTGCTGACCCGGGAATCTTGGCTGGAGCTGCAGAATAAATTGTCTGCCATGCCCATGTCCAAGGGGCGCGGAGTTTCCCTTTTCTTTAATGCTCATAAAAAGGATGTGGCTCCCGATAAGCAGGGGCGGATCCAGTTACCTCTCAAGCTGCGGGAGATCGCAGCCATTGAGGGGAAGGCGGTCATCGTGGGCAACGGCAATCGGGTAGAGATCTGGAATCCTGAGCGCTACGCCGCCATCGAGGCGAAGATGGATAGTGAAAGCATCGTCGCCGCCATGGATGAACTGGGCTTCTGATGAAAAATTTTGAACATTATAGCGTCATGGCGCAGGAGTGCATCGATGGGTTAGCCATCGACCCTGCCGGCATTTATGTAGATGCCACTCTGGGCGGCGGCGGTCATAGTAGTCTTATCGCCGAAAGGCTGGAGAGGGGACTCTTGATCGGCATCGATCAGGACCGGGACGCCATTGCGGCGGCTACCGAGCGGCTGGCTCCTTTCGGGGATCGGTTCAAAGCGGTGAAATCTAATTTTTCCGCGCTCCGTTCGGTGCTGGATATAGAAGGTATCGCCGCTATCGATGGGATCTTATTCGATCTGGGCGTTTCCAGCTTTCAGCTGGATGAAGAGAGCCGGGGTTTTTCCTATCGATTTGATGCGCCGCTGGATATGCGGATGGATCGGGAGAGCCCGCTGGACGCCTATCAGGTGGTCAACACCTATTCCAAAGAGCAACTGACAGACATTTTATATCGCTACGGTGAGGAGCGGATGAGCCCCCGCATTGCAGCCGCTATTTGCAGGCAGCGGGAGAAGGCTCCCATCGAGACCACCGGTCAGCTGGTAAAGATCATTGAAACGGTCTTTCCCCCCAAGGAGCGCTACGGGAATAAGCATCCCGCCAAGCGGACCTTTCAAGCGATCCGGATCGAGGTCAATGGCGAACTGAAAATTTTAGAGCAGGCGCTGCGGGATGCCGTGGCAATGCTGAAGCCCGGCGGCAGGATCGCGGTAATGACCTTTCATTCCTTAGAGGACCGGATCGTCAAGACGACCTTTGCTGATCTGGCATCGGGCTGTATCTGTGATAAAAACCTGCCGGTCTGCGTCTGTGGACGCAAACCTGTTATCCGGCAGATCACCCATAAACCTATTACAGCGACCCAGACGGAGCTGGAGGAGAATAACCGCTCCAAACCGGCTAAACTAAGGATCGCGGAGAAACGATAAGGAGAAAATGATGAAAAAACTCAATATTGGTGGGATCCGCTGGTCTGTGGCGCTGTGTGTTGCGGCATTTATGATCGTCGGCGGATATCTCTTATACAGTCATATCGCTCTCAATGAGGTCTCCAGCGACCTGCTGGCAGCTAAGTCGGATCTGACCAAGCTGGAAGGAGAGACCGGTGCTTTACAGGTTTCCATCGAAAGCAAGAATTCCATGGACGAGATCGAGCGGATCGCAACCGAGGAGCTGGGCATGGTCAAGATCGAGAATTATCAGATCCAGACCATCAACCTGCTGACCGACGATACCGTAGAGATCATCAAGGATGAGCCGACCAACGATAGCTGGTGGGATGGCGTTGTTGCAGAATTTAACATTATTTTGGAATATCTGAGCTAATATTTAATAAGATGTGAAACGAGAGTGGGAATTTATTCTTACTCTCATTTTGCGCTTTATATGGCAGAAAAATTTTGGATTATTTTAGGAACAAAAATGTGCCCATAGACGAAAAGTGTAATTTTACACCGCACATTTGAGTGATTTTTGTAAGAGAAAGGAGTTCCGCATGGGAAAAGGACCGAGCCGTTCCATGGTGCACCGCAGTACAGTAATGCTGGCGATCTTTGCAGTCGCGCTGTTGCTGTGGTTGGCGGGGATGCTGGTAAAATATCAGATCGTAAACTATAGTTATTATCAGACTAAGGCGATCAGCCAGCAGACGATGGATACCACCTTGAACGCCCAGCGGGGCACCATTTATAGCCGGAATTATACCGCCCTGGCGAAGTCTGCCGCAGTGGAGACGGTTTATATTGCACCTAATTCCATCGACCAGGAGGATACCGCCCAGTGTCGCCTGATCGCATCGGGGCTGTCCGCCATCTTGGGGGTGGACGAGGAAACCGTCTATGAAAAGACCCAGAAAAATAATTATTATGAGCTGATCAAGCGGCGGATCGAATCGGACGTGGCGGATCAGGTGCGCGCCTTTATCGATGAAAATGACCTGAAGGGTATTCACCTGGTAGAGGATACCAAGCGCTATTACCCTTATAACAGCCTTGCCTGCCATATTCTGGGCTTTACCGGCACCGATAATGTAGGTCTTGACGGCATCGAGTCCATCTACAATGAATATCTGCAGGGCACCTCCGGCAAGCTGATTACCGCCAAAAACGCGGTAGGTACCGAGCTGCCCATCGAGTATGAGACCTATGTGGCGGCGGAGAACGGCAAAAATGTGGTGCTGACCATCGATGAGACGGTGCAGTATTACCTGGAAAAGCACCTGCAGGAGGCGCGGGTAGAGCAAAAATGCTTAGAGGGTGCAGCCGGGATCGTGATGAATGTTAAGACCGGCGAGATTCTGGGAATGGCATCCCTGCCTAACTATGACCCCAACCAGTACTATACCATTACCGATCAAATGGTATTGGACTCCCTTTCTGCCCTGACCGGCGAGGAATTGGAGACTGAGACCACCAACTATCGCAATAAGATCTGGCGGAACAAGTGCATTGTGGATACCTATATGCCCGGTTCCACCTTTAAGATCGTTACCCTGTCCATGGCGATGGAGGAGGGACTGCTGACCCTCAACGATACCTTCGGCTGCCCCGGCTATATTCGGGTAGCGGATCGTACCATCCGCTGCTGGAAGTCCGGAGGTCACGGACATCAGACCCTGGCGCAGGCGATTCAGAATTCCTGCAACCCCGCCTTTATCACCATCGGTGCCAAGGTGGGCAACGATACTTTCTATCAGTATTTCAAAAACTTTGGTCTGACTGAAAAGACCGGCATCGACCTGAACGGTGAGGCGAGCGGGATCTGGTTCTCTGTCTTTCAGGAGGTAGAACTGGCGACGGCTTCCTTCGGTCAGAACTTTAAGATCACCCCGCTGCAGATGATCAGCGCAGTTGCTGCTGCATCCAACGGCGGCAAGCTGATCACCCCCCATGTGGTGAAGGAGATCACCGAGACCCAGGAGGACGGCACCGAAAAGGTGGTCAAGAGCTTTGAGGGGGCCGCCAAGCGGCAGGTCATCTCGGAGGAGACCAGCGATCTGGTCTGCAGCCTGCTGGAGGAGGTCGTTAGCGTCGGCTCCGGTAAAAACGCCTATGTGAAAGGCTACCGAGTCGCCGGTAAGACCGGTACCTCCGAGAAGATCGACGATTATGTCGCCACCGGGATCAAAAACTACATTTCATCCTTTATCGGCTTTGCTCCGGCGGACGATCCGGAGTATGCCATTCTGGTGCTGCTGGATACTCCCAGCAACGGTGAGATCTACGGCGGTATTATCGCCGCGCCTGTGGCGGGCGATATCCTTAGCGATATCCTGCCTTATCTTGGCGTTCAGCCCCAGTATACCGAGGAAGAACTGGCAACGTTGGATATTGCCATTCCCTCTTATATGGATCAGACGCTGGAGGAAGCGACTGCGGCACTTATTGACGCGGAGATCAAGTATAAGGTCAAGGGCAGCGGAGATACTGTCACTGCCCAGATGCCGGAGGCGGGCTCTACCATGCCCCAGAGCGGCACCATCATCCTCTATACCGGTGACGCCGCTCCGACGAAAAATATCACTATCCCCAATCTGGTGGATTATTCCGTTGCCGGTGCCACCAACCGCATTAAGCAATCCGGCTTGAATGTCCGGGTAGTGGGAAATGAAAATTCCGGCTCTGATGTATTGGTCATCTCCCAGTCCCCTGCGGCAGGCGAGGTGGTGGCGGAAGGTACCGTTGTTACCATCCGGACGAATAGCTCAGAAGGCGTATCAAGTATGTAATCGAGGGATCAGCCATGTTGTTATCCGAACTCTTAAAGGGTCTTGAAATATTGAATTCCT
>JAZREO010000149.1:0-92377 GCA_045660845.1 Eubacteriales bacterium | reverse complement strand
TTATGGTGGAGGCGAGGGGAGTCGAACCCCTGTCCGAAAACCCATTCATGCAACTTTCTACGCGTGTAGTTTATCTATTGGAATTCCCGCATCCGTCCGCCGGTAAACAGGCTGGCGGAATTGGTAGCTTCATCATACATTTCCGGGGCAAAGCTTGACCGAAAACGTTCACCACTGAAAATGACACCCCAAATGCGCCCGTGGTCCCTCGCACCAGGATGACGCCGCTTAATTAAGCAGCGTAAGCTAATTTATTATTGTTAGCGTTTATTTTTAAGTTACACATTTTTAGGTGGTTGTGCGCCACCACGCGCTTATCACACTTCAAGATCCCCGTCGAAACCTTTACGCCCCCATGAGATCCTGTATATTTTACCATAGTTCTGCGGAAAAATATACAGGAAAATTTTATTTTTTTGCAAAAACAGTCTCTTTGAGGAAGAGAATACTATCGGCAACCCAGGCGCGAGGGCGCTTCTCCAGGTGCTTTTCCTTATCTGGCTTAGCAGTGCGTTCATCAGACAGAGAAAGCCCATGAACACCGGTGGGGTAGATATGCAGTTCAAAAGTGATCTTTTTTTCTGCGAAGGCTTCGGCCATCATGATGGAATTCATAACCGGTACGCTGCCGTCGGTAGCGGTATGCCAAAGGAAGGTGGGAGGATAGGTTTCTTTGACCTGCTTCTCGATGGATACACGGTCCAAAAGTTCTTTCGAAGCATCCTCGCCGACCAGACAATTAAAAGAGCCGCGGTGCGCCCAGGCGCCGCTGGAGATGACCGGGTAGCAGAGCACAGTAGCATTCGGTTTGCAATGCTCGACATTATCGAAAACTTCGGCGGCGAAATCGGCGTTCCAAAAAGCACCTGCCGATGCCGCCAGGTGACCACCGGCAGAAAAGCCGCAGATGACGATTTTTTCAGGATCAATGTTCCATTCCTCTGCGTTTTCGCGGACCATCTTGATGGCAGTCAGCGCTTCAAGAGTACAGCGGGGAAAGCCGGCATCCTCTTTTACAGAATAATCGAGTACGAAAGCGGCCATATCAGCAGCAGTATATTGCAGGGCAACAGGCTCTGCTTCACGCCTGGAGCAGCTGCTGTAGCCGCCTCCGGGGCATATGACTATTGCGGGACGCTTACGATTAATTTCAATCGCTTCAAAGTTTGATGGCAGATAGCAGGTGAGGGTTGCTCGGTGACCACCACCCAAATTGAATTTTTCATAATCCAGATCTAAACTGATCTCAAAGCATCTCATAGCGGTTCTCCCTTATTGGTTGCGCATCTTTAAGCGTACTTCCATTTCCCGGTTGGCTTCTTTTTTGGCAATGGTATCCCGCTTATCATAGTTTTTCTTGCCGCGGCAAAGCCCTAATTCCATCTTCACCTTGGAACCGCTGAAATAGAGGGAGAGGGGGATTAGTGTCAAGCCGTCTTGCTTGGTTTTGCCGAAAAGGCTCATGATCTCCCGCTTGTGCAGCAGTAGTTTTTTTAGCCGCATCGGATCGCGGTTAAAAATATTTCCTTTTTCATAGGGAGAAATATGCATCCCCCGGACATATAGCTCACCGTCCTTAAATTCGCAGTAGCTGTCCTTCAGGTTGACCTGCCCCAGGCGGATGGATTTGATCTCGGTGCCATACAGCACCAACCCCGCCTCATAAGTGGAGAGCACAAAATAATCGAAGGTCGCTTTTTTATTTCTCGCTATATACTTTTTATCATCCTGCTTCATGGCAACCTCCTTGGCAAAATTAAGTAAACTATATGCAAATATCATAACACATTCAAAAAAAAAGTAAAGGATTTTGTTAATTTTTTGTTTGCCAAATTTCGCAAATTGTTGTATACTAATAGTAGTTATTTGTATGCGTTAAAAGGTAGGAAGGTTAGGTATTGTATGTTTAATATCGGTGATCGGGTTGTTTATCCCATGCATGGAGCCGGATTTATCGAAGGAATCGTGCTGCAGACCGTTGGTGGTCAGCAGAAAGAGTATTACGACATCCGTATTCACGGCGGGCATATCCGTTTAAAGCTGCCGGTTCAGAATGTGGGTGTTATTCGACTGCGCGAGGTGATGAAGCCTGCGCAGGCACAGCAGGTGATGGATTATTTTAAGAATCTGGAAATCGACCAGAGCACACCTTGGGGAAAGCGTTATAAGGAGAATATGGATCGCCTGAAATCCGGTTCGCCGGAGGAGGTCGCTGAGGTGGTCAAGACGCTGATGCTGCGGGATAAGGCGGTGGGACTTTCCACCGGGGACCGCCAGGTGATGGTCCTGGCACGGAATATTCTGTGTTCGGAGCTCTCCTTGGCGCTGGAGACGGAAATTGAAGTCCTGCAGAAAGAGTTGCAGGGCGTAGTAGACGAAATAATAGGCTGAAACCGGCGTTTCAGCCTATTTTTGTAAAGAGGTGATAGTATGGCAGAGCATAAAACAGCAGCAATTTTGGCTTGCGCCGGTTCCGGCAGCAGAATGAAGGGCAGCTGCTCCGACAAATTACTTTTTGACGGGCTGGGAACCCCGGTTGCCGCATATGCTTTAAAGGCGTATGACGAAACTGAGGGGATCGACATGCTGGTAGTCGTGACCCAGGCGCATTTGGTGCCGGTCTATCGAGAATTTAAAGAAAAGTATGATATTAAAAAAGAGATGCTCGTCACCGTCGGTGGAGCGACCCGTATGGAGTCGGTGCTGAACGGTGTCCGGGCGGTGCCGGAGGAATATGACTTTATCGCCATTGGCGATGGCGCCCGCCCGCTGATCCGTCCCCAGGAGATCCGGGCGACTCTGGAAGCGGCGTGGAAAAGCGGTGCTGCCGCTTTGGGAGTCCCTCTTACTGATACGGTCAAAGAGGTGAAGGGGGAGCGGATCCTCCGTACCGTGCCGCGGGAAGCGTTAGTGGGAATTCAGACCCCTCAGGCGTTTTGCCGGGCGGAATATCTGGAACTTGCAGCCCGGGCAGCCGCGTCCGGCGAACCCTTTACCGACGATGCGTCGATCTATGAGTTTTACGGAAAACCGGTTTCATTTGTAAATGGCAGACGGGACAATATAAAAATAACGATGCCGGAGGATATCCCTATGCTTTTGGCATTGATGGAGGCGAGAAAATGCGAATAGGTCACGGCTATGATGTCCACCGTCTGGTGGAGGAACGCCCGCTGATTTTGGGTGGGGTACAGATTCCTTATGAAAAGGGGCTTTTAGGCCATTCCGACGCGGATGTATTGACTCATGCGTTGATGGACGCGCTGCTGGGAGCGGCGGGGCTGGGGGATATCGGCAAGCACTTTCCCGATACGGATCCTCAATATGAAGGTATCAGCAGCCTGGAGTTGCTGCGCCATGTTTGCAAACTTTTGCGGGAAAAGGGATATTTCTTGGGCAATGCAGATATTACTCTGATCGCCCAGCGTCCCAAAATCGGTCCCCATATGCCGGAGATGCTGAAAAATCTGGCAGAAGTGATGGACTGCCCGGAGAATAGGCTGAATATTAAGGCGACCACCGAGGAAAAACTCGGGTTTACAGGAGAGGGCGCCGGCATGGCTTGCCATGCGGTCTGCCTGCTGGAAGAGTATGGTTAAGAGAAAGACGGCGGATTTTGACTCCTTTGTCTGCTTTGATTTTGAAACCACCGGTCTCAGTAAGGACGCAAAGATCATCGAGATCGGTGCGGTCAAGGTGAAAGAGGGGTACTTGGTCTCCCGCTATTCCAGCTTGGTGGATCCCGGCATTTCTATTGATCCCATGATTACAGAAATCACCGGAATTTCTGATGAAATGGTGAGCGGGAAGCCGACCATTGATCAGCTGATCCCGTCCTTTTATGAATTTACAGAACAATTGCCCCTGGTGGCGCATAATGCACCCTTTGACTGCCGATTTCTGGAACGGGATGCGCTGGCTGCCGGTTTTCATTTTGATCATGAGGTTTTTGATACTCTGCGATTTGCCCGCAAGGTGCTGCCGGAACTTCGGTCATATAAACTGGGGACATTAACCGCTTTATTAAAAATTCCCCTCAATGACGCTCACCGGGCGTGGTGCGACGCAGAAGCAACAGCCCGGCTGTATATGTATCTAAAAAAGAAATCTGAAGAAAAATAACGGCTCCCTATGGGAGCCGTTATTTTATAATTCACAGTTGTTTACCGTTCTGGGGAAGGGGATGACATCTCGGATATTGCCCATACCGGTAAGGTACATCACGCAGCGCTCGAAGCCGAGTCCGAAGCCGGCGTGGCGGGTGGAGCCATATTTACGAAGATCCATATAAAAGTCATAGTCCTCTTCGTTAAGGTTCAATTCCTGCAGCCGCTTTTGCAGCAGGTCGTAATTGTCCTCACGCTGGCTGCCGCCGATGATCTCACCAATGCCGGGGACCAGACAGTCCATGGCGGCAACGGTCTTGCCGTCTTCATTAAGCTTCATATAGAATGCTTTGATCTCCTTGGGATAGTCTGTGACAAACACAGGGCGCTTAAAGACCTGCTCGGTCAGATAGCGCTCATGCTCGGTCTGCAGATCGCTGCCCCAATGAACGGGATAATCGAAGTTGTCGTTGTTCTTTTCCAGAATTTCAATGGCTTCGGTATAGGTGACATGACCGAAATCGTTTTCCAGTACGTTGTTCAGACGATCAATGAGACCGGGATCGATAAACTGATTGAAGAACTGCATCTCCTCGGGAGCATTTTCCATTACATACCGAATAATATATTTCAGCATGCTTTCTGCCAGCATCATATCGTCCTTCAGATCGGCGAATGCAATCTCCGGCTCGATCATCCAGAACTCCGCAGCGTGGCGGGTGGTATTGGAATTTTCGGCACGGAAGGTGGGACCGAAGGTATAGATATTCTTGAATGCTTGGGCGTAGGTTTCGCCGTTAAGCTGACCGGATACAGTCAGATTGGTGACCTTGTTAAAGAAATCCTTGCTGTTATCCACCTTGCCGTCTTCGGTAAGAGGCAGGTCATTCAGGTCCAGGGTGGTGACCCGGAACATCTCGCCTGCGCCTTCACAGTCGCTTCCGGTGATCAGCGGAGTATGCACATAAATAAAGTTCCTCTCATTAAAGAACTTATGGATAGCATATGCTGCAAGGGAGCGTACGCGGAAGACGGCTTGGAAGGTATTGGTGCGGGCGCGCAGATGGGGGATGGTCCGCAGATACTCCAGGCTGTGGCGCTTTTTTTGCAGAGGATAGTCGGGAGTAGAAGGACCCTCTACCTCAACAGAGTCTGCCTGAATTTCAAAGGGCTGCTTAGAATTGGGGGTCTCGACCAGAGTACCAACTACTACCAAAGCAGTACCGACATTGATCTTGGAAAGCTCCACAAAGTTGCTCAGTTTATCGCTGTATACCACCTGCAGCGGCTCGAAAAAAGTACCGTCGTTTAAAACGAGAAAGCCGAAATTCTTGGAGCCACGGTTAGAGCGTACCCAACCGCCGACCTTAACGGTCTTGCCGATATATTCCTCGCGATTACGAAATAGACTTTTGATTTCTGTCAGTTCCATAAAAAGTTCCCTTCTTGTCCAAAATGATGCAGATATTGTAACATATTATATGGAAAAATTCAATCTTTATTTTATAAAGTAGTAAAACATCACGACACTTCTTGATATTGTCCGCGGTGGAAGGACAAATGTTGGTGGATTGCATAAAAAAACTCCATATTTCCATTGCCTTTCGCGCATTTATTAGGTGAATTGCACAATGTTTTGGTAATTTCGCTCCGCTCCTTGCAATATTTATACAAAAGGAGTATAATTTAACTATCATTCTAAATAAGTTAGGAGGATCTACTACTATGAAAAGAATGAAAAAAGTCATTGCAATGATCGTGGTTCTGCTGCTTGCCTGCACGATGCTGGCTGGCTGTGGATCCAAATCGGACGAAAATGTCATTAAGATCGGTATTTTCGAGCCGGGTACCGGCGAGAATGCCGGCGGCGGTAAGCAGGAAGTATTGGGTATTCGCTATGCCCATTCCAAGGTTCCTGAAGTGACCATCGGCGGTCAGACTTATAAGATCGAGCTGGTCGAAGTAGATAACCAGTCTGATCCCGCTAAGGCTCCTTCTGCTGCGCAGCAGCTGGTTTCTTCTAAGGTTTCTGTTGTACTCGGCACCTATGGCTCTGCCTGCGCTATCGCAGCTGGCTCCATCTTCGCTGAGAATAAGATTCCTGCCATCGGCTGCTCCTGCACCAATCCGCAGGTGACCGCTGAGAACGATTATTACTTCCGTGTCTGCTTCCTGGATCCCTTCCAGGGTACAGTTATGGCAAACCTGGCTGCTGAGCAAGGTTGCAAGAAGGTCGGCGTTCTGACCCAGGCGGGTGACGATTATTCCGTCGGTCTCGGCAACTACTTTACTGCAGCATTCAAGAATGCTGGCGGCAGCATTGTGGAAGCCAGCTTCCAGACCGGTGAGACCGATTTCAGCGCCATTGTTTCCAACTTCGCGGATTGCGATGCTGTTTTCGCTCCCTCCTCTATCGAGACCGGTCCGCTGATCATCAAGCAGCTTCGTGCGGTCAATGAGGATTGCCTGATCCTTGCCAGCGATACCTGGGAAAATGGTAAGGTCATTGAGAATGCCGGCGATGCGGCTACCAATGTTTACTTCTCCACCTTCTTTGATGAGAACGATGAAAGCAACCCCTTGAGTAAGGAGTTCGTTACCGGCTATAAGGCATGGCTCAACGGCAATGCTGCTAATCTGAACAACAACGGCGGCGACGATACGGTTGCAGCGGTTTCTGCGCTGGGTTACGATGCCTATATGGCCGCCATCGAAGCCATCAAGGCTGCCGATTCTGCCGACGGTACTGCGATCCGTGACGCACTGAAGGGTGTGAAGATGGATGGCGTTACCGGTGCTCTCTCCTTTGATGAGAAGGGCGACGCCGAGAAGAATATGGCTTATATTAAGACCATCGACGTGGCGAACGGTACCTTTAAGTTCCTGAAGACTCAGACTGTCGCTGAGTAATTTTACTTCTCGCTTTAGGTAGCGGGGAGCCAAAAGCTCCCCGCTACTTTTTGGCATTTACGAATGATTGAAGTAAGGACTTGATTTCTCGAGTATTTGGTTCAGTCATTCGGCAAAAAATCATTTTGGAGGTTGGATTATGACTAACTATGTCCAGCTGCTGCTTTCGGGTATTGCAGTCGGAAGTTTGTATGCTTTGATCGCCATCGGCTATACCATGGTATATGGTATTCTGCGGCTGATCAACTTCGCCCACGGCGATATGTTTATGATTTCGGGTTTTTTCCTGATCTATATTGCGGCAGTTCCGCATATGCCGATCTGGGGTGCCTTGATCCTGACGATCTTGCTGACAGTTCTGCTGGGTTTTATGATCGAGCGGTGTGCGTATAAACCTTTGCGTTCGGCACCCAGAATGTCAGTTATGATCTCGGCGATCGGCGTGTCTTATCTGCTGCAGAACTTTGCTACATATTTTACCGGCGGTCTGGCGCAGGCATATCCCCAGATTCCCTGGATCTCCGATAAGGTCGAGATCTTCGGTGTCACCACCAAGGTTATTACCATCGTGACTCCGATCCTGACCATCGTTTTGGTGCTGGCGCTGGTGGCTCTGATCAAATTCACCAAGATCGGTATGGCAATGCGGGCAGTCTCTAAGGATTTTGAGACTTCTCAGTTGATGGGTATTAAGATCAACAGCGTTATCAGCATGACCTTCATTATCGGCTCCTTTCTGGCGGCGGTGGGTTCGATCATGTACTTCTCCTATTATGAGCAGGTCAGCCCTACCATCGGTGCTATGCCCGGACTGAAGGCGTTCGTTGCGGCGGTATTCGGCGGCATCGGCTCTATTCCCGGTGCGGTGATCGGCGCTTACCTGATTGGTATTTGCGAAAATCTCATCAAGAGTTATCCGGCTATCGCTGATCTGAGTAACGCATTTACCTTTGTTTTGCTGATTATTATTTTGATTTGCAAGCCCAACGGATTGTTTGGCGAAAAACTGTCAGAGAAGGTGTGACGCGATGAAAAAGAATACAAAGATTTTAGCGTCGCTGATCCTGGCGGCGGTGTTCCTGGGGCTTTTAATCTTTATTGATAATAGTTCCTTAAAATCCTCTATGCTTTCTACCTGTCTGCAAAAGGGGGCGATCTATGCGCTGGTTGCGGTCTCTATGAACCTGCTCAACGGCTTTACTGGTCTCTTTTCCTTGGGACAGGCGGGCTTTATGCTGATCGGTGCTTATACCTATGCAATTTTGACGATCCCTGATGCCAGCAGAGCCTCTGTTTACCAGTATTTTGACGGCGGTATCGTTCAATTTGCCATTCCTGTGATCCCGGCTATTATTTTAGCGGGTGTCCTGGCGGCGTGCTTTGCGGCGCTGATCGGTTTGCCGGTGCTGAAACTCAAGAGCGACTATCTGGCAATTGCTACTTTGGGTTTTGCGGAGATCATCCGTGCGCTGATCCAATGGAAGCAGATCGCACCACTGACCAACGGTTCCAATATGCTGCGAGCATTTCCTACTTATAAGAGCATTTTATTCCCGTTCATCATTGCGGCGATTTGCATTGCGATCATTGTATTGCTGATCCGCTCCTCCTACGGGCGCGCCTTTAAAGCGATCCGTGAGGATGAGATCGCAGCGGAGGCAATGGGGATCAACCTCTTCAAGCATAAGATGATGAGCTTTATTATCAGCTCTTTCTTTGCCGGCGTGGGCGGTGCTCTGCTGGCGATGTTCCAGGCAAGTGTACAGGCAAAAGCCTTTACATCTGCTATGACCTATGAAATTCTGCTGATCGTGGTTATTGGTGGTATCGGCTCTATTACCGGCAGCATCATCGCATCTTTCCTCTTTGTAAGCAGCATGGAGTGGTGGTTGCGCTTCCTGGACGAAGTCCACTATGTCGGTAACTTTAAAATGCCCCTCATGCGTACCGGTTTTCGTATGGTGGTTTTCTCCATTGTTATTATGATCATCGTCCTGTTTTGGCGGAAGGGTATCATGGGCAATAAGGAATTCTCCTGGGATGCCATTGCAAAATTCTTTAGAGATCCCTTTGGACTGGTAAGCAAGAAAAGGAAGAAGGGGGAGGAAATAACAAATGGCTAAAACTGTCCTTTCTATTGAAAATATCACCGTCCAGTTCGGCGGTGTTGTGGCGGTGAATGACCTTTCCATGCATGTGGACGAGGGGGAGATTGTTTCTCTGATCGGTCCCAATGGTGCCGGCAAGACTACTGCATTTAATGCCATCACAGGCGTTTATCAGGCGACCAACGGTCGGGTCATTTTTCACGACAATGTGATCTTAGAGAGCCATCCCACTGGAAAGATGAAAAAGATCTATGCCGGTGGGCATCCGGATCTTTACCATAAGATCATCAAGAATACCCCCGATAAGATCGCTAAGATGGGAATGGGGCGTACCTTCCAAAATATCCGGCTGTTCAAAGAACTTTCTGTGCTGGATAATGTCTTGATCGCAAAGCATATGCGGCTGAAGGGCAACCTTTTTACCGATACCTTTATGATTAACCATAAGGAAGAAAAGGCGCTCCGCGAGGAATGTCTGGAGCTTTTGAAGATCGTGGATCTTTATGATCTTCGGGATGAGGTGGCATCCTCCTTGCCTTACGGCAAGCAGCGCCATCTGGAGATCGCCCGGGCACTGGCGACTAACCCCTCCTTGCTCCTACTGGATGAGCCGGCTGCCGGCATGAATCCCCAGGAAACAGAGGAATTGACTGCTCTGATCCGCAAGCTGCGGGAGGATTTCAATCTGACGGTTTTGCTGATCGAGCATCATATGAACCTGGTCATGGATATCTCTGATCGTATTTATGTTATTGATTTCGGCAAGCTGATTTCCTCTGGCACCCCGGACGTGGTGCAGAAGGATCAGCGGGTTATCGACGCATATCTGGGGGTGGCTGAGGATGAGTAATATTCTTGAAATTCGCGATCTGGTCGTCTCCTATGGCGGAATTGAAGCGGTAAAAGGAATCTCCATGGAGGTGCCGCAGGGGGAGATTGTTACCCTGATCGGCTCTAATGGTGCGGGGAAAAGCACGACGCTGAAATCCATCGCCGGCATCGTAAAACCGAAAAATGCTTCTATTTTATTGGACGGCAAGGAGATCACCGGAAAAAGTCCGGATCAGATCGTCAGCAGCGGTATTACTTTAGTGCCGGAAGGGCGCCGGGTATTTGCCAATCTGACGGTTCTGGAAAATCTGAAGATGGGTGCCTATCTAAGGAAAGACAGCATCAAGGCGGACTTGGACTATGTATATGGACTTTTTCCCCGCTTGAAAGAGCGGGAGTGGCAGCTGGCAGGTACTCTGTCCGGTGGAGAGCAGCAAATGCTGGCGGTAGCGCGCGCTCTGATGAGTAAGCCCCGTGTTATTATGATGGATGAGCCGTCCCTGGGATTGGCCCCCTTGGTGGTGCGGGATATCTTTGAGATCATCAAGACCATCAATCAGCAGGGTATCACCGTTTTGCTCATCGAGCAGAATGCTAATATGGCGCTGAAGGTGGCGCATAAAGCGTATGTCATGGAAACCGGCAAGATCACGTTAGAGGGCACCGGTGTGGAGCTGCTGGCAAATGAGAGCATAAAAGAAGCCTACCTGGGCAAGAGCAAATAACGGAGGAGATCGGTGTGATCAGACATGCAACAACAGATGATCTCCCGGTGATCCTGGATATTTACCGCGGTGCACAGCTGTTCATGGCGGAGACCGGAAACCCCACTCAATGGGGCAACTTTTATCCAACGGTTCCTATGCTGGAGGAGGATATTGCGAGAGCGCGACTATATGTTGTGGTGCGCAAGGATGAGATTTGCGGTGTGTTTATGTTCGCTATCGGGGATGATCCTTGGTATGCTGTGATTGAAAATGGTGCTTGGCTGGAAGATAGTCTTTACGGTGTGATTCACCGTATTGCAGCAAAACAAGGAGAAAAAGGAATCTTTCAGGAAGCAATGAATTTCGGTTTGGCGATGATCGACCATCTGCGGATCGATACCCACGCGGACAATAAGGTGATGCAGCACGTCTTGAGCAAAAACGGCTTCAAGCCTTGCGGTACCATCTATGTGGACGACGGTACACCCCGCATTGCATACGAATATATTGCATAAAAAAAGAACCCCTGCGGGGTTCTTTTTTTATTTCCGGTTTCGTTCCAAATAATCCTGAAGAATGATCTGGGCAGAAAGGGCATCAATGGATGCCTTTTTCTTTTTGCCCCGGGTGTTTGCCTCCATCATAAAGCGGGAGGCGACCATGGTGGTCATCCGTTCATCGTAAAACTCGATAGGCATTTTCGGCATCCGCTCTTGGAGCATGGAGCAGAATTTTCGGGTATGCTCAGCGCGGAAGCCCTCGGTGCCATCCATGTTTTTAGGCAGACCCGATACGATTTTTTGAATTTGCTCTTCTTGGCAGACGGCAGTAATGCGGTCTGCAAGTTTTTCTTTATCTCTTTCGTGGATCGTACCGATGACAGTTGCGACCATTTCGTTTTCATCGCTGACCGCCAAGCCGGTGCGGGCCTCGCCGTAGTCAATTCCTAATATACGCATTTTAATAATCCTCTATCATTTGCTGCAGATATTGATGGTTCAACTGCGCATTTTTACGCGCTTCCGCAGTATAGTCTGCCAGCCGGGTACGAATAATGTCCTGATCCTTCAGCAACTTCTCAAATTGCTGTATAATGGCTTTTTTAGAAAGTTGATCATGGTTCAAAAGATAATCGCTTAAGCCGATCTGGGTGGCAAGTGAATGGTTTTTTGGATCGTAATTGATGGGGAGGTAGGGAATCCCCAGCATTGTCGACATGATCTGCCCGTGCAGGCGCTCAAAGATCTGATATTGACCGATTGCCACATACCGCATCATCCGCTGCGGTTCTGCGGTGGGTTCTACTAAATGGCTGATCTCCGGTATGAGCGCGTGGAGCGCGCTCAACTGGGGCTCATCTTGGGAAAGATGGAAGGGGATCAGGTAATAAAAGAGATTGTGTCTCTCGGCAAGAGTCTTAAGTGCGCCGGAGATTTCCTGCAATAGATGCTCGGATTCGCGGTGATCCAGCTTAAAATTGATGCCGACAATGGTTTTGCCTGCTGCAGCATCGATCACCGGACCGAGAATAAGATCGTTATAGTTAAAAGAAAAGGAATCATCGGCAGTCAGGACCGCAGGCCGCCGGATGTCCAGTTCCTTCAGCAGCTCCATAGACTCCTGGTCCCGGACAGTGATGAAGTCGATCTTATTCAAAAGATCTGCCGTTCTCTTACGATTGGATTCCCGGCTGATTGGACCGATGCCGTTTGCATAGAGTAAGGTCTTGCAATGGTGGCGCATCGCCATTCTGGTAATGTATTGGTAATAGAAAAGAGAACGGTTAGAGGTGGAGTCCTGTAGTAGACTGCCGCTGCCCAGCAAAAAGACCTTGGTTTTTTTCATGGTCTTACGAATATTCCACAGGTCAAAGCGGTGGAGCTTGCGGACGTGCTCTGGCACATAGGTATTTTCAACATTATGGGTCAGTACCGAGCCACTGTAGTCCTTCAGGTGGTCCATTAAGCAACGGAGGGTTAGGTTATCACCAAAGTTATCGCTACCGTAGTAGCCGCTGATCATATAGTCCAGTGGGCGGCAACTCTCAATAGCATCGGTATAAAGTTTTTCAGCGGTGCCTGCCATGGTGGAGATGGAGAACCGCTCCTGCACCAGTCGCAGACCGTCGGTGATATTTTTGGAAAGATCCTTGCCGTTTAAGCAGTCTAAAACCAATGCAGCGATCTCATGGTCCGCAGGGTAGGGGTAACCGCGGCAGGTCAGATTGGTCTCGATACATTCCTTTCGGATGGCATCGGAATAAAGACCGAGATAGCCCAAATTGCCCAGCAGGATCGTGGGAACAGAGCTGGACATCGCCTCCAATGCTGACCGGGAAATGCCAACAAACAGATCCGCAACTGCGGTATACTGCTCGATATTGGTCTTGGCGCCTTGCATAAGGATAAAATTCTCGCCGCACTGCGCGTTGATCTCTGCCGCCTGCTTTGCAAAAGCGGGGAAGAGTTTGCCGTCACCGACGATTACCACTCGAGTGTCCGGTGCTTTTTTATAAATTTCGGGTGCAATACGGAGAAAATGCTCCACATGGACGGACGCTTCCTTGTCCAACCGGGTCACCATCAAGACCATTTTCTGCTCTGGAGCAACACCGAGAGAGGCGCGAAACTTCGGCAGTTCGCCCTTGGAGAACCGTTCCATATCGATGCCGTTGACGGTGAGGGCAACATGGTTGGGGTCATAACGATAATTTTGCACCAGGTATTCTTTCAGATCCTCACTGACTGCAAGAGCACGGCAGCCCCAATTGGAAAAACGGCGGAAAAAGAAGTCGGCCCGGAAATTGAAATGAACGGTGGTGACCATTGGAATATCCAGACTTTTGCAGACCAGCCCGCCGACGAAATTAGAGATCCGGGTATGGGAATGGACTACCGAGGGGCGGTTGCGCTGAAATTCCTGCTTTAGGATCCGATAGGATTTCCAAAGTGCAGAAAGGGTTTTGGTATGCAGCGGTGCCCAGACATGGCGGATGCCTGCCTTTTCCAGCGCTTCGGCGTATACACCGCCATTGGAAAAGACCGTTATCTCATGCCCCTTGGCACTCAGCCCACGAGCAAGCTCAAATATATGGGTTTCCGCACCGCCGATATTCAGCGACATGCAGAGTAATGCAATATGCTTTCCCATAATAACTCCTATCTGTAAAATTCGTTAAAAATGGATTCTTCCGGGATGTTGGCTTCTTTGCAGGAATGGAAGGCGCCCATCGGCTCCAGCGGCAGATAGCGGTTGAGGCGGGCGCGTTCTTCCTCAGTCAGCTTCTGGGCTGCTTCTTCGATGCGGGTCTTTAGAATACAGATCTCATATTCGAAGGAGGAGTTGAAAAAGAAGTCGGCATACTTTTTCATGGGTTTTATATACCGCTCCTCTCCGGCGCGTACGCTGGGCCACATCTCTAAGGTTTCCATAAGACTGGAGTTGCGGTGAACATAGTCTCTGAGACTGCGGCGCATCAGTCGGATCTCCCGGGAGGTGATCTCACCGCCGCCGGGAACGACATAGGAATCAAAGGGGCAGATGTAGACGCCGACAGTGCGTGCAAATTCCAGCCCTTCGGTCAGCTTGGGGTTCATGGCATGGATCCCTTCCACGATCAAGAGGTCCTTCTCGGTAGGCTGCAGGGAAATGCCGCTGTCTACTCGATGACCCAGCTTGAAGTCGTAGCGGGGGAGCTGAATGGTCTCACCTTTCAAAAAGGCGCGCATCTGCTCCTGGAAATAAGGTACATCAAAGGCTTCCAGTACCTCATAATCCGGTTTAACTGCGTCTGGCTGACGCCGCCGGATCTCCTCACGAGAGAGGTAATAATCATCGATGGAAATAACGGTACAATGGAAGCCGTCTTGCTCCATCAGGCGGCAAAGCCGGTTGGAAAAGGTGGTCTTGCCGGAGGAGGACGGACCGGTCACCAGCACCGCAGCAGTTAGGTGATTTCCGATGGTGCGGGTGCAGGAGAAGTTGATCAGTCGGCGCAGCTGCTCAAACTGCAGTGTGTGCCGGCTTTCGGCAACCTGAATTAAGCGGTCTTCCTGACTATTTGCAAAATATTCATTAATATCCTGGGGATAAAATTTCATAGTGTAATACCTCAACAGTATAATTGTTTATATTATATCATTTGAACATATAATAATGCAATAACTATCTTGAAAAATATCATATGAAGGAGGAGGTGAATATGAACGGTTTTTATTAGTTTATGCGTTTACCTCGTGGAAAGATCGTGACTTATAAAATAAAAAGGCACCGCGTCAAGCGGTGCCTTAATTGGTTGGGATAGCTGGACTCGAACCAGCGAAATGACGGAGTCAAAGTCCGTTGCCTTACCGACTTGGCTATATCCCAAAATACCGGGGACTTTTTCCAAAAAGAAAAAGTGGGGTGGGCGGTGGGATTCGAACCCACGACCTCCAGAGCCACAATCTGGCGCTCTAACCAACTGAACTACGTCCACCATATATAACCATGCCGCCGGCAACGATAGGATTATAAACTATTTTCTACCTATTGTCAAGATAAAATTCAAGTTTTTTCATTTTAATACCTTTTCCTATCATAAAGATTTAAGGAAATGAAAAAATTTTCAAAAAAGGCTTGCATTTCCATAAAAGTGTGCTAAACTATATTTAGCACTCGGCGAATGAGAGTGCTAAAATCTCTGTTGGAGGAACAAACAATGAAACTGAAACCTTTATTTGACCAAGTGGTCATTAAGATGGAAGAAGCAGAGGAGACCACCAAAAGCGGTATCATCTTGACTGCTGCTGCCCAGGAAAAGCCTCAGATCGCTCAGGTTCTGGCTGTAGGTCCTGGCGGTTATGTAGATGGCAATAAAGTAGAGATGGTCGTCAAAGCAGGAGATCGTGTAGTTCTGCGTAAATATGGTACGACTGAGATCAAGATCGACGGCGAGGAATTCCTGATAGCCCGTC
The DNA here is from genome assembly GCA_045660845.1 of Eubacteriales bacterium. GTDB lineage: Bacteria > Bacillota > Clostridia > Oscillospirales > QAKW01 > QAKW01. Next base: position 76,760 of record JAZREO010000149.1, on the reverse strand, counting down.
AGAGCGATATTTTAGCATTGGTTGAAGAATAAGGAGAGAATTGATTATGGCAAAGCAAATTCAGTATGGCGAAGAAGCCAGAAAATCCCTGCAGAGCGGTGTTGATAAACTTGCCAACACCGTAAAGATCACCTTGGGTCCCAAAGGCAGAAATGTGGTGCTGGATCAGAAGTTTGGCACTCCGCTGATCACCAACGACGGCGTAACCATCGCCAAGGATATTGAACTGGAGGATCCCTTTGAGAATATGGGTGCCCAGCTGGTCAAAGAAGTATCCACCAAGACCAACGATATCGCCGGTGACGGGACTACTACCGCGACTCTGCTGGCGCAGGCTCTGATCCGTGAGGGGATGAAGAATGTGGCAGCCGGTGCCAACCCCATGGTGGTCCGCAAGGGTATCCAGAAGGCGGTAGACTGCGTTGTTGAGACCATTCATAAGAATTCCCAGAAGATTACCGGAAGCAAGGACATTGCCCGTGTTGCTACTGTTTCTTCTGCCGACGAAAAGGTGGGCGACCTGATCGCGGAAGCGATGGAAAAGGTGACCACCAACGGCGTTATCACTGTTGAGAAGTCCAAGACTGCCGAGACCAGCTGTGATGTGGTCGAGGGTATGCAGTTTGACCGCGGTTATATCACCCCTTATATGATAACTGACAGCGATAAGATGGAAGCGGTTGTAGATGATGCGTTCCTGCTGATCACTGATAAGAAGATCAGCAACATCCAGGAGATCCTGCCCCTGTTGGAGCAGATCGTCCAGGCGGGTAAAAAACTGGTCATTATCGCCGAGGATATTGAGGGCGAGGCGCTGGCCACCCTGATTGTTAATAAGATCCGCGGCACCTTCTCCTGCGTTGCGGTGAAAGCCCCCGGTTTTGGCGACAGCCGCAAGGAAATGTTGCAGGATATTGCGATCCTGACCGGCGGTCAGGTCATCAGCGAAGAGCTGGGTCTGGATCTCAAGACTGCTACCATCAATATGCTGGGTCGTGCTACCCAGATCAAGGTCCAGAAGGAAAAGACCATCATCGTCGGCGGTGCAGGTGAATCAGCCAGCATCAACGCTCGGATCGAGCAGATCCAGAGCCAGATTGAACTGACCACATCTTCCTACGATAAGGAAAAACTGGAAGAGCGGCTTGCCAAGTTGTCCGGCGGTGTTGCGGTCATCAAGGTTGGTGCCGCTACCGAGACGGAGATGAACGAAAAGAAGCTGCGCGTGGACGATGCTCTGGCCGCTACGAAAGCGGCGGTTGAGGAAGGCATCGTTGCAGGCGGTGGTACTGCTTATATCAAAGCAATCGATGTGGCTGCCAAGTTGCTGGACGAAACCGACGGTGACGAAAAGACCGGTATTCAGATCGTGCTCAAGGCTTTGGAGGAGCCGGTTCGTCAGATCGCTGCAAACAGCGGCTTGGAGGGCTCCGTTATTCTGGAGAACATCCGCAAGAATTCTGATGTCAACTATGGATTTGACGCTTTCAACGAGGAATATTGCGATATGCTGAAGGCGGGTATCGTCGATCCTGCTAAGGTAACCCGTAGTGCTCTGCAGAACGCTGCCAGCGTGGCTGCCATGGTGCTGACCACCGAGAGCCTGGTCGCCGATGTAAAAGACCATGCCGCAGAGGCTGTTGCAAACGCTGCCATGAACCAGATGGGCGGCGGAATGTATTAATTTCAAATAAAGTATGCTGCAGATTTCAGTCTGCAGCATATTTTTTTGCATATGTCGCACCACTCCGCCATATAAATGGGATGGAGAGGTGATCGTTATAATGAAAAGATGGATAATGTTTCTTTTAGTTGCCGCCCTGCTGCTGACCGGATGCAGTAAAAATGGGGAAGAACCGCTGGATGCTCCGGTGGAAAACTTTGATAATTCCGGCGAAAAAACGGTGGTTTATCGAGGGAAGCAGGATTTTCCGCTGTCCTTTACCGTAGATGGCACTCAGAAGATCGAAAACGGCACCTATTGGTATTATGAGCTTGCCGATACCTATGAAAAAACTTGGGAAGAACCATTTTATACTTATGATACAAAGAAACTGGAACTAAGCGGTTCAAAGAATTATGCCAATGTAAAGGATAAATGCTTTGCAACCAACGGTAATTGGCCGCTGTTTCTCAATCCGGTGCATACGGAATATACCATTTCCAACCAGAAAATGGCGGACGATGCGTTGGCGGAACTGGCAAAGCAACCGCTGACTGCCAATCAAATGGAAACTGCAACAGTGATCATCACCGACACCTGGGTCTGCGATATGGATGGGGACGGTGGGCAGGAAACGATCTTTAAAGCCTGCAACTGCGGGACCGAGGATGCCGGAAAGTATTGCTTTATTGCCTATGCAGGAGGAGAAGGCTGCCAGGTTTTGTATGGTTCTTTTCGGCAGGATGGGTCTGCCGGTCCGGAAAAGCTGACCCCCATGGTCTGCGACTTGGATGGGGATGGAAAGTGGGCACTACTCCTCTATTGGAAAGGGGACTACGAGAGCTTTACATCCTTTGATTTTTCCGGTGGAAATTTCACCAAATGTTATGAGGTTATTTTTTAACTGTAAACGGTGCAGAGAGCTGCACCGTTTATTTTTGTTTTTCTTGAAAATGTTTTGCTGATATGATACTCTTATGATATGAAAGACCGTAGGAGGAGACCAAAATGAAACGGGTTGAACTTCAGGCGCACTTCAGCCGCTTTTATCACCGGACCTATCCGCAAGCAATGGCGTATTGCTTGGCAAAGACAGGAGATTTTATCAATAGTGAGGATCTGCTCTCAGAAACCTATTATGCTGTCTATAAATACTTTTTGAATAAAAAAGATGGGGTCAAAGATCCGGATCGCTATCTCTTTACGGTATTGAAAAACCAGATCGATAAATATTGGAAAAAGCATCGCAAGGATAAGCAGGAAAATATCCCCCCGGAGGAATATGAGCAATTAACAGTGCTGCTGGAAACAGAGTTGGACCTTACCGCTGAGAAGGCAGTTAAGCAGATGCTGATCCAGGATGTTTTGGAGTTTGTTTCCACGCAGCCTGCTTTGCTGCGGCGCGCTTTTGCCATCCATTTTTATTTAGGAATGACCATCGAAGAAACGGCGGAGGAGCTGGAACTCCCGGTTGCTACCGCACGTAATTATATTTATCACCTGCTGAAAAAAGTGCGGGAAGAGTTCCTGGAAGATTTCGAATGAGAGAAAGGAGCTGTAAAATGAAATTTAAAGACTTGCTGGATTTGAATAAAGATGCCATGCTGCCTGCGGCAGAGCGGGTCTATAAGCGCGTTTTGAAACGGCGTACAAGATGGGTGCGGACGGTTGCAGTCAGCGTCGCCGTTTGCGCTGTAGCGGTGATCGCCGCTGTGAGCTCATGGACTCTGATGGGCAGAGGGGCGATAGAGAAGGTTCCAGTGGTCACCGGTGCGGTCAATATCATTGAATCGGTGTCGGCGACGCAAAAAAGCGGTTTGGGTATGAAACTCGACTCTGCGCTGCAGATCAAGACCAGCGAGGAGGTTACCATCGAGGAGCTTAGGGCACGCCTCTTAGTGGCTCCCGCGGCGGAATTTAAGTTGCGCAGAACCGGAGAATGTGCGTATGAACTGAAATTTGATGAAAAACTTCAGGAAAATGAGGTATACAATGTTCAGGCGGTATACAATGGTAAGGTTGTCTATCGCTGGGCTTTTCAGACTGAGTCAGTATTTTCCGTAACATCCTCCAATTTGGAGGACGAAGATCATGTGGCAGTGGATTCCGCGGTGGAGGTGACCTTTTCTCACGCGGATGTGAACGGTTTTGAGCAGGCGTTTACGATCACCCCTGCTTTGGAGGGGACTTTTGAGCATTACGGTAGGACCTGGGCATTTGTTCCTACGCAGCCCATGGAGTCACGGACGCTTTACACGGTCACTGTCGGGAAGGACGTCGGCGGTCCGGACGGTGCAAGCCTGGAGGAGGACTATCGCTTTTCCTTTACGACGGCGCCGCTGGATTCCTATGCCTACCTGATCTATCAGCAAAATGAAGCGGCGGACACCTTTTTGGCGAATGAATGTCCTATTGCTGCCATCTGCTATAATCAGGCGGATGTTTCGGCAGCTCATGTAAATGTCTATAGATTGGCAGATAGTGCCGCCTTTATCGATGCCTATCAGAAGTATGTGCGCAACGGTGAGGTTTCTCCTGAGATCGTAAATCTGGCAGGGGATGTCTATCTGCAGTTTAACACGCCTCCTGCGCTGACCACCGATTATAATGGGGTCTATGCGCGTGCAGCCTTTATCAATTATCCGGAGCCCTTGCCCCTGGGTTATTATTACGCTGAGATTCAAATTGGTGGCTATAAGCTGTATCAACTGCTGGAAAGCACCACCCTTTCGGTCTATACCATCACTACCAACGGTGATTATACTGCCTGGGTCAACGATACCGAAAACGGTGAGGCGGTTTCCGGTGCTAAGGTCACGCTGGACGGGTTTAAAGATGGCAAAACCAATGACTTGGGCATCGTCACATTTAAGGGAGCGAAGGAATCGCTGCGTCAGCGATTCCTGACTGTTGAAAACGGTGAATACCCCTATGTTGTTGCTCTGGACGGCGGTAATAGAAATCAGGAAGTGGCGCAGCAAAACAAATATTATTCCTATGTTGCCACTGGAAGTACGCTTTATCGGGCAACAGATACGGTTGAGATCTTCGGCGTGATCCTTCCCCGGAAAAGCAACGTAAAAGTTCCATCTGAGGTGACGCTGAAATGCGACTCCATCGGCAAAGAGCTGAATGTTGAAGTTACCCGTAACGGCACCTTTACCGCGAGCCTGCCACTGAATAATACCTCCGCCACCTATGGTAACATTGAACTCCTGTTGGAGGACACCTGGCTGACCGGCACTCATTTTACTGTGGCAGATTACGAGCTGCCTGTCTACCAAGTGACTGTTACAACCGATCAAAAAGTGTATGCGTTAGGAGCGCCTGTTCAATTCACGGCGCAGGTCACCTATATGGACGGGACACCCGCGTCCGGGATTTATATCTCGGCAGACAATGAGGATATCAGCGGTTATACTGATGAAAACGGCTGCTTCAGTGGGAATCTCCCTGCCAGTTGGTATAATAGCGAATATTATGCTGACGCCAACTACCCTGAGATCCACTCGCTGGCGTTTTCGGTGGACGACGGTACCGATGAATACTATGGTGGATATACATCATACTTGGTTTTCAACAGTCCGTATTTTCTGGACAGCGGCTATGAGGACGGGAAGCTGACGGTGGAAGCCAACCTGATAGATCTGAACCTCGCGGCGCAGATAGACGGTGACCGGCTTTATGCAGATGCCTATAACGCAGCGAAGTTTAAGGGTGCGGCGGCATCTTTAACGCTGACCGGCGAGCTTCATGAAATTACTTATAATAAGGTTCCCAATGGTACCACCTACGATGCCATCAATAAAAAGGTCGTCTACTCCTGGCAGTATGAGGAACAGGATAACTTGGTCCGCACCTTTGAAATGACGGTAACAGACGGACTTGGAACGCTAAAAATTCCAGAAAAACCGGACGACAACCGCAATTACTATGTTGTTCTGCGTGAAAACGAGGGCGCTGGGACAATAAAAACTTATTTGACCAACCATAATTATACAAGTGAGTGTCGGCACACCTACAACCTGACCGCCAGTAAGACCTCTGCCGGCATCGGCGATGAGATTGAATTATTGGTGCGGGACGGCAGAGATAATGAAGCAATCAACAGCGGTAGCGTGCTTTATACCGCAATCGCCGGGGAGATCACAGAAAATTTCCATGGCTCTTCCGGACGCTACACCATGAAATTTAAAAAGGAATATGCCCCGGATGTCATGATCTACGGTGCATATTTTGACGGTAAGCATGTCTATTCTCTGGGTAGCCAGGTGCTGGAATACGATCTGGAACAGTCTCGACTACAGATCAAGATGGAAAAGGATCAGCTGCAATATAAACCCGGAGATGAAGTTACATTGACCTTCAAGGTAACTGATACTGACGGAAACCCGGTGAAAACAATGCTGAATTTGAGCGTGCTGGACCGGGCGCTATATCTGGTTGGCGGCGAATTTGAAGATCCGCTCTATGCGGTGTACGGCTCCAGATGTTATAGCACTGAGGTCTTTACCACTGCGTCCCACCGGGAATTTATGATGGATGATCTGCTGCACGGTGAGGGTGGCGGTGGCGGCGAAATAAGCCGCGTGGATTTTGAAGATACCCCCTATTTTGATACGGTCCGGACAGACGCCAATGGGAAGGCAAAGGTGACCTTTACTTTGCCGGGCACCATCACCGAATGGAAGGTGGTCGCTCGGGCAGTCTCGGAGGATGTGCAGGCGGGGATGGAGAACTTCTCTCTGCGTTCTACCCAGGATTATTTTGCTCATGTCTCTATGAGTGAGACTGTTAAGGTGACCGATGATTTTACAGTGGCTGTCAAAGGAGACGGTCTGAAAGCAAGCGCTGATGCAGTCAACGAGATCACTGTGGGACTCACTGATGGAGATGGCAACGAGATCAAGACTCTTACCGCCTCGGCACCGAAGGCAGAGTATGTCTATTTAAATTTCGGTCCGCTGGATGTCGGCGTATATACCGCATATATTCAGTCCAAATGCGGTGACCTGCAGGACAGCGTCATAAAGACCTTTGCGGTGGAAAAAACACAGTCTGCAGTCTGGATCCATCATCAGCAGGCGGTGGAAAGTGGTCTTTCCTTAAACCTGTCGCCACGGCGAGGAAATGTAACGCTGACGGTGGTGGATGAACAAAACGCCTTCTGGCAGCAAGCAATGGCGCGTCTGAGAAGCAACGCCGGGGATCGGGTAGACCAGGTGTTAGGGCAGTATCTTGCAGATCAGTTTTACAGTACCGGTACTTGGATGGATGCGGAAAGCTTGGATTATTCGGTAATCCGCTCTTATATGGACTATGCTGGTGTTAAGTTGTTGCCGGAATATGAAAACTCAGATTTAAGGGTTTCAGCAAAGTTGGCAGCGGTGGCTGCGGAATTTTGCGATAAGGAAAGCATGAGATTTTCCTTTGAGCAATATCTCAATGATCGCCATGCTGCCCGGATAGATGTCCTGATCTCTTATTTTGGATTGGCAGCCCTGGGTGAACCGGTGCTCGCAGATCTGCAGACGATCTACTCGAACCAGACTGATTTTACTCCGGAGGAGGCGGCTTATCTGGCGCTTGGCTTTGCCTATAGCGGCGATTATGATACCGCTGGGTATATTTTTGATACCCGGCTGAAAGATTTTCTTGTGATCGAAAATGAAACCGTTTTTGCGGGAATCAATGGCTCGGTAGAGGAAGATCTGACCGGCTGCTGCGCCCTGCTAAGCAATCGTTTGAGCTTGGAAAGCAGTGAGGGACTGATCAACTTTATTTTGGAAACAGATACGGATTATACTCTATTGAATTTAGAACTGATCTCTTATCTGAATGATCATGTTTTAGAAACAGCCGGGGAGAATCGAGTAACGGTCACAACCGGTGACGGACGGAATGAGTCTTATTCTTATCAAAAGATGGGCGCGCTGGTACTAAATCTTTCTCCGGAACAGGCCTCCAATGTTCGTATTGTTAACAACGAAGGAAAGTCGGTGGTCAGTTATGCCTATAACGGTGTGGCGGAGGATCTGCGCCAGCTTGGCGAAGCCAGCGGTTTGATCGGTGCCGAGATTCCGACAGAATTTCCTTTGGGCGAGGTGCGCCAGATCACCCTTGAGGTAGAGGTTCCGTTGGACTATGAACTGCCGACTCTGGATCTGATCCTCCCGGCAGGACTGCGGTTTGAGAGCGGGATGCTCTATGTCGGTGAGTGGGAGCAGACTGTCTCGACAGAATATAATACTCGTGTGATCAATCTTCCGCTGTTGGCTGGAAATAATACTGTTTCAATAGAAGTAAGGGGTGCCATGCCGGGCAGTTATGAGCTGGAGCCGATTGTAGTGACCAATACGGCTGACCATCGCTATATTGCCACCGATTCGGTGAAAATTGCGGTAATAGGGCTTGACAAATCGGCAGAATAGCGCTAAAATAATGCGGTAACAGCAATGATGGGAAGAAGTAGCATGCAACCGCCGTAAAGAGAGTAGCCGGTCGGTGTGAGGCGAGCGGGCAGGTGCGTGCGAATACATCCCGGAGCTTCTGCGCTGAACCTTCAGTAGGTGCAGGCGGTTGCCCTCCGTTAAAGGGGCTGTAGTAGTCAACTACTCGCTGAGGGGTGTTTTGCGAAGAATGCCCGCTGCAGAGGTGGTACCGCAAAAGAAATTTTGCCCTCTGCTCCCATAGGGGAGCAGAGGGCTTTTATGATGGAAAGGGAGAAAAATATGAAGATTTATGAAGAACTGGTTGCCCGCGGCCTGATCGCTCAGGTGACGGATGAAGATGGCATCCGTGAGATGATCAATAATGGAAAGGCGACTTTTTATATCGGCTTTGATCCTACTGCAGACAGTCTGCATGTGGGTCATTTTATGGCGCTTTGCCTGATGAAGCGGTTGCAGATGGCGGGCAACCGTCCCATCGCTCTGATCGGTGGCGGTACCGCCATGATCGGCGATCCCTCCGGGCGGACGGATATGCGCTCCATGATGACCCGTGAGACTATTCAGCATAACTGCGATTGCTTTAAAAAGCAGATGGAGCGGTTTATTGAGTTTGGCGAAGGAAAGGCGCAGATGGTCAACAACGCCGACTGGCTGCTGGATCTGAACTATGTGGATGTCCTGCGCGAAGTGGGCGCGTGTTTCTCTGTTAATAATATGCTTCGTGCGGAATGCTATAAACAGAGAATGGAAAAGGGGCTTTCCTTCCTGGAGTTCAACTATATGATCATGCAGTCTTATGACTTCTATCATCTGTTCCAGCACTATGGCTGCAATATGCAGTTCGGCGGTAACGACCAGTGGAGCAATATGCTGGGCGGTACCGAGCTGATCCGCCGCAAGTTGGGCAAGGATGCCCATGCCATGACCATCACGCTGCTGTTGACCAGCGAGGGTAAAAAGATGGGTAAGACTGCCGGTGGCGCGGTGTGGTTGGATCCTAATAAGACCTCACCCTTTGATTTTTATCAGTATTGGCGGAATGTCAATGACGCTGATGTGTTGAAATGCATCCGGATGCTGACATTCCTGCCCCTGGAGCAGATCGATGAGATGGATAGCTGGGAAGGCAGCCAGTTGAATAAGGCGAAGGAAATTTTAGCTTATGAGCTGACCAAGCTGGTACACGGTGAGGAAGAGGCTAAGAAGGCGGAAGATAGCGCCAAAGCTCTCTTTGGCTCCGGCAGTGCCGAGAATATGCCCACCTACGAAGTGGAGGAAGAGGACTATACCGACGGCAACGTGGATGTCATCACGCTGCTTGTTAAGAGCGGTCTTGTACCCTCTCGCTCCGAGGGGCGCCGTGCCATTGAGCAGGGCGGTGTCAGTGTTGATGGCGATAAGATCACCGATCTGAAGCATTCTTATACTAAAGAGCAGATCGCAGCCGGTTTTGTACTGAAGCGGGGTAAAAAGAAGTTTGTCCGCATTATCGGAAAGTAATGGCAAAGGAAACCAAAACCAATGCCATGCGCATTTTAGAGCAGAGAGGGATTCCTTTTAAGGTTAATCTTTATACCTGCGAGGAATTCGTCGATGCGATCCATGTGGCAGACCAGCTGGGACAGGATTATGAATGTTCCTTCAAAACGCTGGTGGCAGTGGGGAAGAGCGGTGCGCACTATGTATTTGTATTGCCCATTGCAGAAGAACTGGATCTGAAAAAGGCGGCGAAGTCTGTGGGCGAAAAGTCGGTGGAGCTGATTCATGTGAAGGAGATCTTTGGGCTGACCGGCTATATTCGCGGCGGCTGCACTCCTATCGGGATGAAAAAGCAGTTCCCTACTGTTATTGACGAAACCGCCCAGCTTTTTGATGAAATCATCATCAGCGGTGGGCGGATCGGCGCGCAGATCCTTCTGGATCCCATGGATCTGGAAAAGGTTATTCCTTGTAGATTTGAGGATATTACGATATAACAAACATCCCCCCGTATAACGGGGGGATGTTTGTTTATTCTTTGATCATCTGCTGATAGTCCAGTGATTTGAAGCCCAGCCGATGGTAGATCTTTTTAGCAGTTTTGTTATCTGCAGTCACTTCAAGGCGGTAGCGTTCAGCGGTATCGCCGTAGAGTGCGAAGATCTCCCGCAGGGCTTTGTCCGCCAACTTATGTCCTCTGAAATCAGGGGAAATGTAAATTTCCTCGATCCATACAGTGAAGCCACCAGCTTCATTGGAATAGGTATGGCTCAAAAGGCAATAGCCGGCTGTTTTGCGCTCAAATTGAATGATGTAGGCATTGATAAAAGGATCCCCGTCTATGATCTGCTGAAAGGTCTTTTCAAAATGGTTTGTCGGAATTTGGTGCAGAACGCCGGGGGTATGGTAGAATTCATCCATCATTTGCAAAAGTGGTTCGCGATCCTCTGCTGTCATAAAACGCAACCGTTTGCCGTCCGGTACCGGGCGGCGGATCAGATCGGGACGCATCTTTTTAGTGATCTTAATGGACTCCTCTAATTTCCATTTTTTGATCAGACGATGGTTCCCTTCGGTGAGGACCGCAGGGACCTCCCGCTCCATCCAGCAGCGGGGTTGGGTGTATTGAGGGTGCTCCAGCAGACCGTTATAGTGGCTTTCTTCCTCGTAGGAACTTTCCTCCGCCAAAACACCCGGCAGCATCCGTGAGACGCAATCAACCAGTACGCAGGCAGGTAACTCGCCTCCGGTCAGGACATAATCGCCAATGGAGATCTCCTCATCTACGATCTCATCCAGTACCCGCTGATCTACACCCTCATAATGCCCGCATAGAATAGCAAGGTGGGGGAGGGTGCTCAATTCCTTTGCTTTCTTCTGGGTCAATACAGAGCCACGGGGGGAGACATAAACCGTATAAGGCTTTTCTCCGGACTCTTTTGCAATATCCTGATAGCAATCATAGATTGGCTGGCACTGCATCACCATACCACCGCCACCCCCAAAAGGGTAGTCATCTACCCGGCGGTGTTTATCGGTGGAATAATTGCGGATATCCACGCAATCTACGGAAATAATATTGTTTTTTCTTGCCCGGCCGATGATGCTTTCGTTTAAGATACGATCCACCATCTCCGGGAATAAGGTCATAACTGTAAATCTCATTCGAACAACCCCTGCAACGGACGGATTTTAATGACTTCATTGTCCAGATCGATATCGAGAACAACATCGTCGATCTTGGGCACCAGAAGCACCCGATCGCCGGTGACCTCAAAGACATCGTTGGCACCGGTAGTGATGACATCCGTCACCTTGCCGTATACCTCTCCGGTATCGATATCCTCCACAGATAGACCAATGATATCGTCGATAAAGAACTGACCCTCCTCCAGGTCCACATCCTTTTTATCTAAGTAAACAAATTTGCCCACCAATTTCTCTGCTTCTTCGATACGCTCGACGCCTTTTAGATGGATCAGAGCCTGTCCTTTATGGACCCGGGCGGCGGTTACCTTGTAGGCTTGTCCGTCGATATACAATATTTTGACCTCGCAAAGAAACTCAGCGCTATCGCAATAGGGGAAGATGCGCATATCACCGCGCAGCGCGTGGGTATTGATAATTTTTCCTGCTTGCAGCAGATCCTTTTCCATGGGTCGCCTCCTGAATTGTGATTAAAACTATTATATATGATTTTGGATAAAAAAACAACAGCTCTGCGAAAATTCGCAGAACTGCTGATAAAATTCCGATCATTTGATCTCAACAATCACTTTTTTCGGCATTTTAAAGGATGCAGACTTAACAATGGAGCGGATCGCCTTGGCGATCTTACCATGCTTTCCGATCACGCGGCCCATATCGTCTGCTGCAACGTGCAATTCGTAAACGATTGCTTCGTCGGTCTCAGACTCGGTGACTGTTACAGCCTCCGGATCCTCTACCAGCGATTGCGCCAAGTAAATAATGAGTTCTTTCATGATGCGTCCTCTCGATTAGAGAATTTCCTGCTTTTTCAGCAGAGCCTTGACCGTATCGGTAGGCTGGGCGCCATTCTTGATCCATGCCTTAGCCTTCTCGCCGTCGATGACAACGGTGGCGGGCTCGGTGCAGGGATTATAGGTGCCGATCTCCTCAATGAATCTGCCATCGCGGGGATAGCGGGAATCAGCAACAACGATCCGATAGGTAGGGGCCTTCTTGGCTCCGAGTCTTCTTAATCTGATTTTAACTGCCATGCTACATTCACTCCTTTCAAAAATCTCTTATTAAAAACCAAAACCCCGGCGTCTGCCTTTTTTGGATTTCAGTTGTTTAACCATTTTTTGCATTTGCTCAAATTGCTTGAGCAGGCGGTTGACCATTTCGACAGTGGTTCCGCTGCCTGCCGCAATTCTTCTGCGGCGAGAGGCATTCATCAAAGAGGGGTTCTCGCGTTCTTCCGGGGTCATTGATAAGATGATCGCCTCAGTTCGGGCAAGCTGACGCTCGTCGATCTTGACATCCTTCATCTGCGCCGGATTGACGCCGGGCATCATCCCCAGTAAGTTTTCCAGAGGTCCCATTTTTTTGATCTGACGCATCTGATCCAAAAAATCCTGAAGAGTAAATTTATTTTTCTTCAGTTTTTCTTCCAGCGCCAGTGCTTCCTTTTCGTCGTAGGCTTCCTGGGCCTTATCGATCAGGGAGAGGACATCTCCCATGCCTAAGATCCGGGATGCCATCCGATCAGGATGGAAGGGCTCTATATCAGTGAGCTTTTCGCCCACGCCGGCAAATTTAATGGGTTTGCCGGTGATATATTTTACAGAGAGGGCGGCACCGCCTCGGGTATCGCCATCTAGTTTGGTTAGTACAACTCCGTCGATATCTAAAAGATTATTGAAGCTTTCTGCCACATTGACCGCATCCTGACCGGTCATGGCATCCACCACCAGCAGGATCTCCTGAGGATGGACTGCTGCCTTAATATTGGTCAGTTCTTCCATCAGTGCATCGTCAATATGCAGGCGCCCGGCGGTATCCAGGATCACCAGGTCGTTGCCGTATTTTTTAGCATGGGCGATGGCTTCTTTTGCAATTTTGACGGGATTTTTTTCATTATCGATCTTAAAGACCGGAACCTCCACGCCTTGACCGACGATCTCCAACTGGGTGATGGCGGCAGGACGGTAAACGTCGCATGCGACTAAGAGCGGTCTACGTCCCTTTTTCTTAAAGTGACTGGCGAGTTTACCGCTTTGTGTGGTTTTACCGGTGCCCTGCAGACCAACCATCATGATAACGGTGGGGGGGTTAGAGGCCAATTTAATGGTGGCGGTCTCAGAGCCCATCAAGGCGGTCAATTCCTCGTTGACAATCTTGACTACCTGCTGGGCGGGAGTTAAGCTCTCCAGTACATCGCTGCCGACGCATCGCTCTGAAACTTTACCGATAAATTCTTTTACGACTTTGAAGTTTACATCTGCTTCCAGGAGCGCCAACTTGATCTCCCGCATGGCGGTCTTGACATCCGCCTCGGTCAGGTGACCGTGCTGCCGGAGATTTTTAAAGGCTCTTGCAAGCTTTTCACTTAATCCTTCAAATGCCATTGATTACTCCTGTTCCTCAAAGCTCTTGGCGATGGTGACGATCTCCTCGGCGAACTGATTGATCTCAGGGGTCTTATGGTGCCGATTATTGAAATCGCGGATATTCATTGCGAGATTGCTGATCTGCTCCATTAGGTCCTCCAGTCCGGCATACCTTTTGAAAAAGCCCAGACTTGCCTCGGTCTCGGTTAGAAATTGCTCGCCACGCTTAATATTATCACGTACGCCCTGGCGGGTGATATTCATATGCTGCGCAATTTCGGAGAGGGAGAGGTCCTCGTTATAGTATAGCTCCAGCGCATCCTTCATTTTGGGTGCCAGAATGTTGCCGTAAAAATCGATCAGCAGGGAAAAATGCAGGTCTTTCACTGTGGTTTTTCACTCCTTAAAACTGATGTAAAGGAAATTACTTTACACATTATAATCGAAACAGAGCATTTTGTCAAGAGGAAATGAATAAATTTATAAGAAAACTGCAATTTAATAACGATATATTTCTTGACACCAGCCAAAACTGTGGTATACTTTAATAGAATAGCGAAGACGAAAAATCCCGCTTTTTCGGCTGTGTACAGAGAAAAGGGCGTATGGTGAGAGCCTTTGGCAGAAGGATCAGCGGTGGCTGTTTTTCCGAGCGAGACCGTATTGTCGGCGTTAACGACTGCAAATGAGTGGCACTTTCAGTGCAATCAGGGTGGTACCGCGGAATCATTCCGTCCCTGCTTGGCTTGAAGGTGCTTTTATATTTTTTAGAGGAGAAAGACGTTTTTTATGAAGTACATGGGATTGAATGAGATCAGAGAAAAGTATCTTTCCTTTTTTGAGTCCAAGGGTCATTTGCGGCTCAATAGCTTTTCCCTGGTGCCGAACAATGATAAGTCGCTCTTGCTGATTAACTCCGGTATGGCACCGATGAAGAAGTATTTTACCGGCGAGGTAACTCCGCCTTGTAATCGGGTAACCACCTGCCAGAAATGCATCCGCACCCCGGATCTGGAGCGGGTGGGGCATACCGCCCGTCATGGCACCTATTTTGAGATGCTCGGTAACTTTTCTTTCGGCGACTATTTCAAGGAGCAGGCGATTGCTTGGGCTTGGGAATTTCTGACCGAGACGATGGAGATCCCCGGGGAATTGCTTTGGCCCTCCATCTATGAAAGCGATGAAGATGCCTATGTTATCTGGAAGGATCAGATCGGTGTACCCGAGGAGCGGATCGTTCGCTTGGGTAAGGCGGACAACTTCTGGGAGCACGGCACCGGTCCCTGCGGTCCCTGCAGTGAGATCTATTTCGATCGTGGCGAAAAGTACGGTTGCGGCTCGCCCGACTGCAAGCCCGGCTGCGAATGTGACCGCTATATGGAGATCTGGAATAACGTATTCTCTCAGTTTAATAACATGGGTGACGGCACCTATACTGAGCTGGAGCATAAAAATATCGATACTGGCATGGGTTTGGAACGCCTTGCCTGCGTCATGCAGGGAGTAGATAATATGTTTGAGGTGGACACCATCCGGAACATTCTGAATCGTGTCTGCGCGCTGGCAAAGGTCACCTACGGCGAGGATTTGAAGAAAGATATCTCTATCCGCGCGATCACTGATCATGCCCGTGCATCTACCTTTATGATCTGTGACGGTATTATTCCGTCCAATGAAGGGCGGGGCTATGTGCTGCGCAGACTGATCCGTCGGGCTGCCCGCCATGGCAAGCTGCTGGGGATCAACGATGCCTTTCTGCCGGAGCTTTGCGATGTGGTTATTCGTGAAAATAAGGACGGCTACCCCGAGCTGGTAGAGAAAGAGAGCCTGATCAAGAAGGTTATTTCCTATGAAGAAGCATCCTTTGCCAAGACCATCGACCAGGGTCTTGCTATCCTGGAGGAACTGACCGTCGATGGTGGCACCCTTTCCGGTCAGGATGCGTTTAAGCTTTATGATACCTATGGCTTTCCTCTGGATCTGACCCGAGATATCCTGGAAGAGAAGGGGATGAAGGTAGACGAAGAAGGCTTCGCCAAGCTAATGGAGGAGCAGCGCATCAAGGCGCGTACCTCCCGTAAGGCTACCGACGCCGAGTCGTGGAAGAGCGACGGTGTTTCCCTGGACGGCATTGAAAAGACTGAATTTCTGGGTTATCTGCAGGATACTGCCGAGGCTGAGATCTTAGCTTTGGTCGCCGACGGGGAGCGGAAGGATACTGTTCTCGAAGGTGAAAAAGTAATTGTTATTTTGGATAAGACTCCCTTCTACGGCGAAGGCGGCGGTCAGGTGGGGGATAACGGTGTGATCACCTGCGGAGATGCCTGTTTCGCTGTTGAAAATACCACCAAGAACGCAGCCGGCGTGTTCATGCATCTGGGCGTAATAAAATGCGGAGCGCTGAGCGTGGGCGATAAGGTGGAGGCTGCTATAGACGGTGAGCGTCGTGCGGCTATCCGCCGCAACCATACCGGTGCACATCTATTGCAGGCGGCTCTCAGGGAGGTGCTGGGCAACCATGTGGAGCAGGCGGGTCAGCTGGTCAATGATCATGCCGTCCGCTTCGACTTTACCCATTTTTCTGCTTTGACCACCGAGGAACTGCAGGCGGTTGAAACCCGTGTTAATCAGATCATCCTTGGCGGCATTGAGGTCCTGAACTATGAGACCGGCATTGAGGAAGCTCGCGCCAAGGGCGCTATGGCGCTCTTTGGAGAGAAGTACGGTGATCGGGTTCGGGTGGTGGAGATCCCCGGCGCATCCATCGAGCTTTGCGGCGGTACCCATGTGCAGAATACCGGCAAGATGGGTCTCTTCAAGATCATTAGCGAAAACGGTGTCGCCTCCGGTGTTCGCCGGATCGAGGCAGTGACCGGTCAGGGTGTACTGGATCTGCTGAATAACTATCAGTGTGAGATTGCTGAGGCTGCTGCTGTTTTAAAGTGCAACTCCACTCAGAACCTGCTGCCCAAGTGCCAGTCCCTGATGGAAGAGATCAAGACGCTGAACAATGCGCTTGCCGCTGCAAATAAGAAGATGGCAGAGCAGCAGTCCGGCTCCATGTTTGATCATGCAGTGGAAGTCAACGGCATCCAGGTTGTGACCGCCTCCCTGAAGGACGGCGATGTCAAGACCTTGCGTGAGCTGGGTGATGATCTGAAAGCCAACCACAGTAACTTTGTTGCAGTCCTTGCCAATGTCTGCGGCGAGAAGGGTAATCTGCTGACGGTCTGCAGTAAGGAAGCTATCGAAAAAGGTGTTGCTGCCGGGAAGCTGGTCAGCTTGGTTGCTGATGTCACCGGCGGTAAGGGCGGCGGAAAGCCGGATAGTGCCATGGCAGGAATGGGCGATACCTCTAAGGCAGAGGAGGCCCTCGATCAGGTTGTCGCATTTGTGACGAATATGATGAAGTGAGGTGAACAAAATGAATGATTGTATCTTCTGCAAGATCGCGGCGGGGGAGATCCCCAGCAATAAAGTCTATGAAGATGATCAGGTCGTAGCTTTTTATGACCTAAATCCCATGGCAAAGATTCATGTTCTGGTCATTCCCAAAATGCATATTGCCAATGTGCTGGAGATCGATGAAACCAACAGCGCGGTGGTGGCGCATATCTTTGAGGTGATTGCTAAGATCGCCAAGGAACTGAAGTTAGAGGAAGGTTTCCGCGTGGTCAGCAACTGCAACGCCTATGCGGGACAGAGCGTATTTCATCTGCATTATCATATCCTGGGTGGCGAGCAGCTTTCCATGGAAATGTGTTGAGGAGGTTCAAATGGATACATATAAACTAAAGGTTGCTGGGTTGGAGAGGGATCTGCCCATCTGCCCGGTCAATGAACATTTGGATATTGCGGCGTGTGTTATTTTTGGTGATGTGGAGCTGACCGAGGCGTGTGCACGGGATCTGATCCGGAAAATGCCGCCCCACGATATCATGATCACTGCCGAGTCTAAGGGAATTCCTTTGATTCATGAGATGGCGCGGCAGACCGGGGAGAACCGGTATATTTTAGCTCGAAAAGCGCCAAAACTGTATATGAAGGATATCTTTACTGTAGAGGTCAATTCCATTACCACCGACCATAAACAGGCTCTTTGCATCGATGGAAAAGATGCGGAAGCAATGTGCGGCAAGCGTGTGGTTATTGTAGACGATGTGATCTCCACCGGTGAATCCCTTCGTGCGCTGGAGCAGTTGGTGACTGCTGCCGGCGGTGAGATCGTAGCAAAAATGGCAATTTTAGCAGAAGGCGATGCCAATGACCGTGATGATATCATCACACTGGCGCCGCTACCTCTGTTCTTTAAATAATAGGAGGTTAAAAATGGCTGAATTAAGACCTAATGAAGGCAAAAACGAAATTATTGAAGTGGATGGCGTAAACTATCGCCGACTGCCCATCAAGACCCATGTCATCACCGATCAGGATCAGATCGAGGATGTCTGTGAGAAGTATGCCAAGGATATCATGGAGGAGGGCGATGTCCTTTTCATCTCCGAAAAATGCGTAGCCTGTACCCAAAAGCGGGCGATTCCCATGGAGGAGATCAAGCCTCGTCCACTTGCAAAGTTGCTTTGCAAGTTCGTTTATAAATCCCCCTACGGTATTGGTTTGAGTATTCCGGAGACCATGGAGATGGCGCTGCAGGAATGTGGCACCATGAAGATCCTCTGGGCGGCGTTTTGCTCCGCCTGGGGCAAACTTTTCGGTAAGCGCGGTGTTTTCTATAATATCGCCGGTCCCAAGGCGCGCTCCATCGATGGTCCTTGTGACTGCACCATTCCGCCCTATAATCACTATGTGGTCCTGGGTCCCCGTGATCCTGATAAGGTGGCGGTGCAGATCAAAGAGCGGATCGGTTTTGATACCTGTGTTGTAGATATCAATGATATCGACGGTGTAATCCTTGGTGTTTCCGATGAAAGCATGGATCGGGATCTCTTTGCTCGTATCTTGAAGGACAATCCCTTGGGTCAGAGCGGTCAGCAGACTCCCATGGGTATCATTCGTAAGGTATAATAAAAAATGCGATGCTTGAAAAAGCATCGCATTTTTATATTTCACCGATCAATCCGTCTGCATCGCTTCCGATGATTCGGACTGATACCGGTTCGTTGACCAATGCGCCGATCCAGCGAACGGGGCAATAATTTTCGGTAAATCCATGGAGATAGCCGTCCTTTTCTTCCTCCGGCAGGACTGTTTGTAGGGTTCCGACCATCTGTTTCCAAAAAGCGTGGCGACATTTTTGCTCGACGGATTCCATTCGCTTCACTCGCTGGGCTTTAGTTGACTTGGTGTGTTGCCCGTCCATGGCGGCGGCGCGGGTGCCCTTGCGGGGGGAGTAGGGGAAAATATGAATCTTTGCAAACCCAATGCGCTCCGCGAAGGTGAGACTCTCTTTAAAATCAAGTTCCGTTTCGCCGGGAAAGCCGACGATAATATCAGTAGTAATAGAACAGCCGGGGAATGTACTGCGCAAAAGCGTGACAGCATGGGAAAATTCTTCTGCGGTATAATGCCGGTTCATGGCGCGAAGGGTGTTGTTGCAGCCGCTTTGAAGGGAAAGATGGAAATGCTTGCAAAGTTTTTTTACTTTACAGACTTTCTCTAAAAACTCGGGCTGAATGACGCGGGGCTCCAGCGAACCTAAGCGTATGCGCTCAATGCCGGGGACAGATGCTACCTCTAAAATGGCTTTTTCCAGGCAGGGAGCGCCATTTTCTTTGCCGTAAGAGGCTAAATGGATGCCGGTCAGGACGATCTCATGATATCCGGAGGCAGCCAGTGCTTCTGTCTCTTTGCGGATTATGTTCAGAGGTTTGGAACGAATCCGACCCCGGGCAAAGGGAATTAGGCAGTAGGAGCAAAAGTTTTCGCAGCCGTCTTCGATCTTCAAAACCGCTCGATTTTTTTCACCAAAAGAATGGATTTCTTCCTTTTCCAAGGTTCCGCAGTTGTCAACATCGACGATCTGCTGTTTGTTATTCATGAATTGATGAATGTAGTTTAAGATATCCTTGCGATTGGAGGTGCCGAGAACGATATCGACCCCATCCAAAGCGGCTGCGGCGCTGGGAGCGACCTGGGAAAAGCAACCGCAGACTACCAGAATACTGTCGGGATGGTTGCGCTTGGCGCGGGAGATCATCTGCCGGGACTTTTTATCGGAGATCTGGGTAACGGTGCAGGTGTTGATGATATAAATATCTGCCGACTCATCAAAGGAAACGGTTTGGTAGCCCGCCTGCTCCAATCGGTCCCGCATGATCTGGGTATCATATTGATTGACTTTACAGCCAAGTGTATAGTAAGCTGCTTTCACGCTGAATATTTCCGCCTTTATATAGGATGTAACCATAATAGCAAAAAAACAGTTTAATTTCAAGGGATTTTTTCTTATTTGGGTATTGACTTTTTGAAAAGCGACTGCTATAATAGTTAAGCATTTATGCGAGAGTGGCGGAACTGGCAGACGCGCACGTTTGAGGGGCGTGTGGTTAACACCGTACGGGTTCAAGTCCCGTCTTTCGCACCAAAAACAGCACCCATTTGGGTGCTGTTTTTATTTGATGTTTAGAAACCGAAAATAATTGTAAATTTCCATCTTTTTAAAGTTTGGTTGACGCAAGGATTGATCCATGATATAATTCTATAATAAATTCAAAGGAGAAATGATATGCAGATTGGAACAAAGCACGAAGTGACCGTTCGAGTGACACAGGAACTCAGCGCCAAAGAAATGGGTAGCGGTACTCTGGAGGTCTATGCCACTCCGGCAATGGTTGCGTTGATGGAGCAGACTGCGGCAGAAAGTGTAGAAAACCTTTTGGAGGAAGGAAAAACCTCTGTTGGCACCAAGATCGAGGTGGAGCACCTGGCGGCTACGCCGATTGGGATGGAAGTGACCTGCAAAAGTGAGTTGACTGCTTTTGAAAATCGCAAATTGGTCTTTTCTCTGGAGGCATACGATGAAGCCGGTTTGATTGGTAAGGCATATCATGAGCGTTTTATCATTGATCAGGAGCGGTTTCTTGAAAAAACTTATGGAAAATTAAAAAAATAATCAAAAAAAGTGTTGACTTTTTCTTTTGACTCTGCTAATATATTACCGTTGCCGAAAGGCGGCGGTTAAAATGCGGATATGGCGGAATTGGCAGACGCGCTAGATTCAGGTTCTAGTCGGGGCAACTCGGTGGAGGTTCAAGTCCTCTTATCCGCACCATAAAGAAACAGCAGTCTTCGAAAGAAGATTGCTGTTTCTTTATTCTCTAAAACAATTTTTGCAGGGCGTTTTTCCGGATTGAAGGGCATCTTCTTCTGTCATTTCTACCGCTTTTTTGCCGGCGTGTTTGGCTGTGTTGAGGTGGTATCGTTCGCTGCTTGGTGAAGACAGGACAATGCTATCGGTGCCTTGACCCTCTATTATTTTGATTTTTACTGTACGAACCTCCTCACCGAAGGAAATGGTCAGTGTGCAGATGCCGGGTCTTACGGCGGTATAAAGATTATCCTCTACATTCAATAAGCTATTTTCTGTGGCGACAGTATAGGCGGTACAGTAGCGGTCTCCGTCGGTGATCACAAAGCCGCCCGACTGACCGACAGATAATGTTTCTCGGGTGACGCTGACATGAAAGTGTGCCGGGTCAACAGCTTGCGGACGGGTCAATAGCGCGAGGGAGAGCATTCCCAGAAATACCAGGCAACTACCAATCCCTGCGATCCATTTGAACTTGGCAGATCGTTCGGAGTTTATAAGAAAAATCACACCAATAGGAAAGAAGAAACAGAGTGCCGCGATCAGAAAAAGCGGCTCGTCTTTTAGCTTGAGTTCCACAGTTATCACTCCTTTTTTCAAGGATAACATAAACCGTCAAAAATTACAATTAAAAGAGGAATTTTATGGAATTATGGAAACGATTAAAAACCGCAGATAAGCCCATTGTGTTGTATGGGATGGGGAACGGTGCTGACCGGATCTTGGATGTGATGGAAAGCCGCGGCATCAAGGCAGCAGGGGTGTTTGCCAGCGACGGATTTGTTCGCCATCAGCAGTTCCGCGGATTTACGGTAGGAAGTTATGGGGAACTGAAAGAGCAGTTTGGAAATATGATCGTTTTGATCAGCTTCGGCACCCATCGCCCGGAGGTTCTTGCGAATATAAGCTCGATCATGGCAGAGCAGGAGGTATATGTGCCGGATGTACCGGTGGCAGGAGAGACGATTTTTGATGCTGATTTTTTAAATTTACATTACCAAGAATTGGAGCGAGTGTATCATATGCTGGCAGATGAGCAGTCGCGGTTGGTCTTTGAAAATGTTGTTCGCTCCAAACTAACAGGGGAGATCTCTCCGCTGTTCGAATGTGCGTCTTCGGTGGAAGAAGCATGGGGGTTATTCCAATTGACGGAGAAGGAGCGTTATTTGGATCTGGGCGCTTATACTGGGGATACGGTGGAACGATTTCTGCAGTTTACTAACGGACGCTATCAGCAGATCTGGGCAATAGAGCCGGATCGCAAAAACTTTAAGCGTTTGTTGAAGAATACAGAAAATCTTTTAAATGTCAAATGCATTAACTGTTGTATTGATGAGCATTCGGGAGAGCATCGGTATGCCATGGACGGAGGGCGTAAATCCCATGCCCTTGCGAATGGGGGAGAAATGATCCCAGCGATGACAGTGGATGAATTGCTGGGTGAAGCACCGGTGAGCCTGATCAAAATGGATGTGGAGGGGATGGAGGCGGCGGCTCTGCGCGGTGCTGCCAGGACGATCCGTAAATATAAGCCGTCGATGCAGGTATCGGCTTACCACCGCTCGGAGGATCTGTTTGATTTGCCGCTTCTGGTGGAGCAGATTCAGCCGGGTGCCAAAGTCTATCTTCGGCATTTTTCTTGTCTGCCGGCATGGGATACGGATTTTTACTTCAAGTTTTAAGGGTTCTGGCATATAATATCTTGAGGTGAGATTATGTCTGATTGCATTACTGCTTTGATTGCAGCATTGTTGATCGCCTACTTCCTGGGCGACAACGGCGCGAATAGCCGTTGCGGTAGAAACCGCGGCTGTAATGACCGCTGCGATTCATCCTGTGGCTAAAATTTAAAAAAACGGTGCTTTCTTTGTGGAAAGCACCGTTTTTAATTCGAATCTTTAATGGATGGGGCATCTTTTGAGATGTTGGCCTTCACCTTGTCCGCCGGATCAGCATCCACATCAGCGGCTTTTCTGAAAACACCGCCGCCCACACGGACAAAAGTGCATAGAGGATGCACCATAAATCACTTTAAAAAAGGATTGATAATTTGTAGTTTTATGATATAATATACAAAATAAAACAAAGGATTGCGGTATGAATATCGATATCAATGGAGGAGATAAGATGAATTCTGAAATGGAACTTAGTCTGTTGAATGACTTTTACGAGTTTACTATGAGCAACGGCTACTATAACGAAGGAAAAGGCGAGCAAATTGTTTATTTTGATGTCTTTTTCCGTCGTGTTCCGGATCGTGGTGGCTATGCCATCTGCTGCGGTCTTGATCAGGTGATCGACTATATCTCCAATCTTTCCTACTCGGATGAAAGTATTGAATTTTTGCGCCAAAAAGGTCTGTTTTCTGAAGGATTTTTGGAATATCTTCGTAATTTTAAATTTACCTGTGATGTTTATGCTGTGCCGGAGGGGACTCCGGTATTTCCTGGCGAGCCGATCCTGACTGTCCGCGGTCCGGCGATACAGGCGCAGCTTTTGGAAACGATGATTTTGCTTACCATTAATCATCAAAGCCTAATTGCGACAAAGGCATCTCGTATCGTTCGTGCAGCCGACGGACGCGGTGTCAGTGAGTTTGGTGCCCGCCGCGCGCATGGTACTGCTGCGTCGATCATGGGGGCGAGAGCAGCTTATATTGCTGGCTGCACCGGTACTTCCAATGCTCTTTGCGATAAGCTTTACGGCGTGCCCTGCAGCGGAACGATGGCGCATAGCTGGGTGCAGAGTTTTCCCAGTGAGTATGAGGCTTTTGCGGCCTATGCGAAAAATTATCCCAATGCCTGTGTTTTGCTGATCGATACCTTCAATGTATTAAGATCCGGTCTACCCAATGCTATTCGCTGCTTTGACGAGGTGCTGAAGCCGATGGGAGCGCGTCCGGTGGCGGTTCGGATTGATTCCGGTGATATTACGTATTTATCGAAAAAAATCAGAAAAATTCTGGATGATGCCGGGTATCCTGACTGCAAGATTATGGTGTCGAACTCTCTGGATGAATATATTATCCGCGACTGCATTATGCAAGGGGCGAAGATCGATCTATTCGGTGTGGGGGAGAGATTGATCACCTCCCGTAGCGAATCGGTTTTTGGGGGCGTTTATAAGTTGGTTGCCGTTGAGGAAGAAGATGGTAGCATTACGCCGAAAATCAAGATCTCTGAAAATATTGAAAAAATCACCGTTCCTTGCTTCAAGCAGCTTTACCGCTTTTTCTCTAAGGACACGGGAATGGCAATCGCCGATCTTCTGACTCTGCACGACGAGGTGATCGACGAAAGTAAACCGTATACATTGTTTGATCCCGTACACACCTGGAAAGAAAAGGTATTGATCGACTATGATGCGGTTCCGCTGTTGAAACCAATCTTTTTAGAGGGAAAATTGGTTTACGAAAAACCATCTACACAAGAGATTCGCAGTTACTGCTTGAACCAGTTGGATCTGCTTTGGGATGAGGTGAAGCGGTTTGAAAATCCTCATGAATATTATGTGGATTATTCTGAAAAACTTTGGACCATTCGCCATGAATTGCTAAAAAATCGCTAAATTTAGAATTATACAATATAACCAAAAATGCCGCCATAAAATTTTTATGGGCGGCATTTTTGGTTATATTGAACAAATCATTATGTTAACTGTTCTCTTAAAGTTCGTTTATTATAAAAAAATTAGCAATTTATTTGTAAAAAATTAAAAAAATCATTGAAATCATATATATATTATGCTATAATCCCAATGATAGTATGGATGAAAGCGCGCGATCGATTTTTGTGTAATTTGTTCATGAAACACTGTTCAATTGCACTAAATCGATTGCCTGCAGCTTGAGATACTGTTCAATTCAACTTGGAGGTAGTTTATGAAAGGCAAGAATTCATGTTCTGTTTTGCGGTCTTTTCTGGCGCTCATAATGGTACTGATTATGGCGCTCTCCATGACTACTTTCGTCTTTGCGGACGAAGAGTCGGAAGCCGGTGCTGACGCATTGGGTGAAACCGTAGCGACAGACTCGGCAGACAATGAGGCGGCAAGCGGTGCGAATCCACCTGCAGCAACAGTAACACCCGAGGGGACCGATAATGAGACCCAGGTGTCGGTTGTTGGTTTTTACCGCAGCGGCAGATATGTCGACTATTATTCGGAGTATCAAGCGTATGATACGGTCATGCCGGAGATCCGTCTGGAAGCCACTCAGATCACATCTGCGACTGCTCCTCATGAGATTAAAGCGACCTATGAGGGACGGGATCAGGTTCTGGTCACTACCGGCACTGGTTCTCTGACCTATCAGATCAATGTTTCCAAGACGGGTATGTATGCGCTTGGTTTGGAATATTTCCCGCTGCTGGGCGACGGTAACGGAAAAGACTATGAGCTGGCAGTCATGATCGATGGCAAGCTTCCCCATAATGATGCGGATCGTTTCTTCCTGAAACGGAACTGGACCGATGAGGAGGACGAGAACAATTTTGACTCTGTCGGTAATGAGCTTTATTCTAAGCAAGTCGAGGCTGCAAAGTGGCTGACCAAGGACATCCGGGATCCCGATGGTGTCTTTGATGATGCAGTCAAGTTCTACTTGTCCGAAGGCGTACATACCATCACGCTGACCTTCAACACCGGAGTTCTTGCTTTGGATTATCTCCGTCTATATAATAATGGCGAGGAAATCACTTATGCGGAATACATTGCAAAGAATGATGCAAACGGTGCCGCAAGTGTCAGTGAAGAATATGTACTTGAAACAGAGGATTTTGTAGACAAGAGCGAATCCTTGATCCAGCCCGCCTATGATCGGAGCGACCCGAAGGTATCTCCCTACAGCATCAGCAAGACCCGTCTGAATGTACTCGGCGGTGAAAACTGGAATGTAACCGGTCAGACTGTAAACTGGAATATCAATATTCCTGCAGACGGTTATTACACGATCGGTGTCCGTTACCGTCAGTCTTATGTCGAGGATTCTACCTCCTACAGACGTCTTTACATTGATGGCGAGGTTCCTTTTGAAGAAGCGAATACGATTGGCTTCCCGTTTGGAACTGGTTATCAGTATAAAGTACTTGGCGGCGAGGATGAGAACGGTGATTCCTATGACTTTAAGTTTTATCTGACCAAAGGGGAACACACCCTCTCCATGGAGGTTGTGATCGGCGATATGGCGCAGGTCAGCCGTGAGGCTGAAGATGTGGTCTATCAATTGAACTACATCTATCGTAAGATCATCATGGTTACCGGTACTTCCCCCGATACCTACCGTGACTATGAGTTGGATCAGAAGATCGCCGGCCTGGAAGAAATGTTCACTTCTGTTTATAACGATCTTCTCGGTATTAAGGACCAGGTTATTGCCATTAACGGCAACCTGGGTTCTGCGTCCATTATCAGTACTTTGGAAACGCAGATCGCCGATTTCATTAAGAAGCCTTATGCGATCCCCGATCGTCTTTCTACCTTTAAAGATAATATAAGTACCCTCAGCTCCTGGATGCTGGATCTGCGTGACCAGCCGGTTCAGTTTGATAAGTTGATCTTCACTGGTGAGGGAATGGAGCCCACTCGCCAAAAGGCTAATTTCTGGGAAGGTCTTTCTCATGAAGTGCGTGCCTTTGTTTCCTCCTTTGTGGATGATTACACCTCTGTTGGCGCCGAAAGCTCCAGCGGTCGTACGTTGACCGCTTGGGTAGGTACTGGTCGTGACCAGGCCACTGTGCTGAAAACCCTCTGTACCAACTATTTTACTCCGGAGACCGATATCTCTGTAAACGTTGGCTTGGTACCGCTGGGCATTTTGCAGAAAGCGATTATCGCCGGACGCGGTCCCGATATCGCTTTGCATGTCAGCCGCTCTGAGCCGATGAACTTGGGCTATCGTAATGCAGTTTACGATTTGACACAGTTCAGCGACTTTAACGAAGTTGCCAGTCGTTTTTCGACTTATGCATTGACTCCCTATACTTTGAGCACTAACGATGAAAAAGGCAATGCCATTAATAAGATCTTTGCTTTGCCTGAAACGCAGGACTTCAAGCTGTTGTTCTACCGCAGCGATATCTTTGCTGAGTTGGGCATCAGCGTGCCGAATACTTGGGATGATCTGGATAATATTCTTCCGTATATTCAGGCAAATAACATGACTGTCGGTCTGGATTCCAATGCCAGCGGTGAGACATTCTATACTCTGATCCTGCAGAGCGGGCATACTCCTTATAGAGAGGATGGCACTGCCACCAACTTCACAGAGCAGTATTCAATCGACGCTTTTGAGCGCTGGACCCGCTATTATCTGCAGTATGACCTGCCCACTGACTATAGTTGGTACAGCCGTTTCAGAAATGGTGAGATGCCCTTGGTCGTTCAGGGTTATTCCAGTATTACGTATCTTCAGGAATCTGCTCCTGAATTAAATGGACTGTGGAGCGTTGCACCCATGCCCGGTATCTTAGATGAGAAGACCGGCGTGATCAACCGAACTGACCAATCCAGCGGTATGAGCGGATGCATGATCATTGAGAGAACCATTAAAAAGGCTGCAGATCCTGAGCAGCAGCTGCAGGATGCATGGACCTTCCTAAAATGGTGGACCTCTGCTGATATCGCTGCTGACTACGGTAACCGTGTTGAAATGGCAATCGGTTCTGTTGCGAGATATTCCACCGCGAACCTGGAAGCGTTTGAAAAGATCAAGTGGTCCAGTGAGGAGGCTGCCATTATTAAGGCGCAGCGTCAGTGGACCCGCGAGACTCCCGAGTTGGTCGGCGGTTATTATGTCAGCCGTAACGTAATCAACGCTTTCCGTAATGTTGTGAACAACAACGCAAACCCGCGTGAAAAACTATTCTATTATAATAATGAAATAAACGATGAGATTTGGCGCAAGCGATCCGAATATCATCTGTCTGTACCGGAGGAGGCGAGAGATTAATGGCTTCTACATCTAAGCAACGTGAAATTGAATTATTAAAAAAGAAAAGATTGACCTTCTCCGAGCGTGCGGCATTAACATGGCAAGAGATGAAGGATAATAAGATCAACTATCTGCTGATCCTGCCCTTTATGGTTTTCTTCACCTTGTTTACTATTTTGCCGATCGGTGCGTCTATCGTTCTTTCTTTTACCCGTTACGACATTTTGAATACCCCCGTTTTTATCGGATGGGATAACTACCTGAGAATGTTCCTGGAAGACAGCGTTTTCATGATCGCTTTGAAAAATACGCTGAAGTTTGCAATCATTACCGGTCCGGTAAGCTACTTGCTCTGCTTTATCTTTGCGTGGTTTATCAATGATCTACATCCTGTTGCCAGAGCGTTCTTTACTGTGGTGTTCTATGCACCGACCCTTGCGAATGTTTACTTCATTTTCCAGTACCTCTTCAGCAGTGATATGTACGGACTTGTTAACTCTGTTCTGATGAACCTGGGTGTTATTGATGAACCGATTGCATGGCTGAAGAATACCGCTTATATGCTGAATATTGTTATCATTGTTCAGTTGTGGTGTTCGCTGGGTACCAGCTTCTTGTCCTTTATCGCAGGTTTGCAGAACCTGGATCCCTCTCTTGCAGAGGCGGGCGCTATCGACGGTGTCCGAAACCGGTTCCAGGAACTGTTTTTCATTACCTTGCCTCAGATGGGCGGTATGCTGATGTTCGGTGCGGTTATGCAGATTTCCTCCTCCTTTGCAGTGGGAACAATTTCCTCTGCGCTGCTGGGTAACCCGTCTGTTGACTATGCGGGTCATACGCTGGTTCTGCATATTTCGGACTTTGGTCATGTCCGGTTTGAGTTGGGTTACGCGTCTGCGATCGCCGTTGTGCTGTTCGCGATGATGATCCTGAGTAAGACGCTGATCAATAAACTGCTTGCTCGGTTCTCGCATGATTAAGAAAGGAGAGTGAACGAAAAATGTCTACAAAATTAAGAAGAACAAAGGCTTCTGTCGTCGGTGACATAACAACCTATCTTTTGCTCGCTCTCTATGCTGCTTTCATGTCATTGCCTTTGGTCTATGCCATTGTGCAGTCCATCAAGCCGTACAACGAGTTGTTTATCTTCCCGCCTCGGTTCTTTACCAAGAACCCCACCCTGATGAGCTTCAGAAAGTTGTTTGACCTGACGTCTACCTCTTGGGTTCCGTTCTCCAGATATGTATTCAATACCCTGGCGAATACGATTATCGGTACAGTTGTCCATATTCTTTCTGCCGCCATGTGTGCATACCCGCTGGCTAAGAATAAGTTTCCTGGCAAGACGGTACTCTTTAACCTGATTGTATGGTCCCTGCTTTTTACCGGCGGTGTTACCGAGATTCCTGTCTATCTGGTAATGTCTTACCTGGGAATCGTTGATACTTATTTTGCATACTGGCTGCCTGAGATTTCTGCAACGATGGGCGTCTTCCTTTTGAAGCAGAATATGGCGGAGATCCCCAATGCAATGATCGAGGCTGCTCGTATCGACGGTGCAGGCGACTGGAAAATTCTTTGGTCGATTGTGATGCCTTCTATCAAACCGGCATGGCTGACCTTGGCGATCTTCTCGTTCCAGCGTAACTGGAACGCTACCGCCGGTTCCTACATTTATACCGAGACGCTGAAGACTCTGCCGACTGCTTTGAGCCAGATCACGTCAGAAGGAAGCGTTGCCCGTGCCGGTGAGGCATATGCAGCATCGGTGTTGATGATGATACCGCCGATCATCTTCTTTATCTTTGCTCAGAGTAGTACGGTAAAGACGATGGCGCACGCTGGTATCAAGGGTTAAGGAGGTGCACGACATGAAAAAGAGATTTATGAAAGTCGGCGCCGTTGCAATGATCATGGTGATCCTTGCAACTATGCTGGCGATGCCCTCCTCGGCTTATATTGCGTTCAATACCTACAATTATAACTACTACGGTGAAGCGGTTGAAACTCCCTCCGGTTATACTCCGGAAAAGGTTTACTATGGAGAAGACCTGGGGATCGGGAAGATCACCAACGCGGTTGATCTCTATGTCAGCCCGCAGAATGAAATCTATATTTTGGATTATTACGGAAGCGAAAATACACCTCGTATACATATTTTTGATTCCAATTTTAAACATATCAAGACACTCTCAACCCTTACCGCCAACGGCAAGCCTTATACGATGAAACTGGCGGAAAGCCTTGTTGTTGATAAGTATGGTTATATCTATGTTTGCGACACCGGCAACCGCCAGATCATCAAGCTGGATAAGGATAAGAGTGGTAAGATCGTCCAGACAGTTGGTGCGCCGAATTCTGATCTTTTCAGCGGTGAATTTAAGCCCTCTAAGATTGCAATTGCAAAGAACATGTCTCTCTATGTAATCTCTCAGGGTGCCTTGGACGGTATTATGGAATTTAATGAAAAGGGCACATTCCTTCGCTATTTCGGAGCTCCGGATGTCCAGATGTCCATGACGGACATGGTGGCTCTGGCGTGGCGTCGTATGTATCGTTCCCTTTTGGGCAGCGATGCGGATGTTTCCTTTGTGACCTTTGTACCTACCGAATTTTCCAACCTGGTTGTTGATGAATATGGTTTTGTTTATTCGGTTATCGCGGCCACCGAGGATTCCAACACCGAGCAGTTGATCAAGATGAACTTCTTGGGCAACAATATCCTTGATCCTCTGGCAAAGAGCACGCAAAAGGTCGACGAAACTCTGTCTAAGACCTACGGTGATCTTCAGCGTCGCGTGACCAAGACAGAGGGTAACATCTTTACAGATGTTGCAGTTGATGCAGACGGTTTTATCACCATGCTGGATTCAAACCTTTGCAAGATTTTCGAATATGATTCGGAAGGCAACATGACCTTTATGTACGGTGGCAACGGCAAGCAGCAGGGTTTCCTTTATAAGCCTGTTGCGATTGCGAAGCTTGGGAAGAAAACATTGATCCTTGACTCCCATTTTGGTTCAATCACCGTATATGGCCTTACGCAGCACGGTCGTACCCTCCATGACGGCATATTGCTTTATGATCAGGGGCTTTATACCGAGGCTGAAAAGTATTGGGATGTAATCTTGAAGGATAATGCCAACTGTGAGCTTGCACATATCGGTCTTGGCAAGGTCTATTATCAGTTTGGGCGCTATGAAGATGCCTTGAATCACTTTAAGATTGCCAATGACCGCATGAATTACCAGGATGCCTATTCGCTGTATAGAGAAGCGGTGATTGCCGATTCCTTTGACCTGATCATGACCTTGCTGGTTGTGTTGGTCTTGCTGGTGATTCTTTGGCGTATCTTTGGTAATAAAATTATTACTGTAATTAAGGAAAAAAAGCAGGGAGGTGGAGATCATGACGATACAGAAATTATGGAGTAACATCTATGTTTTCCTGAAGGCAATGAGCGAACGTTTATTTGCTGGGAAAAAGAATCCGTTCTTGATGGTCACCCATCCTGTTGATACGATGGAAGACCTAAAATTCAAGAAGAATGGTTCTCCTATCTATGCCACTTTGCTTCTTTTGGCTTTTACAGTTTCCGCTATTATTCAGGAGGTCGCCACCGGGTTTATTTACTCCACCCTGCGGATTAAGGATTTTAATATCCTGACTGTACTGTGCACCTCCGGTTTGATGGTCCTGTTGTTTGTTGTGGCAAACTGGGCGCTTTGCACCTTGCTGAACGGCGAAGGTCGCTTGGTCGACATTTATGTTATGACCTGCTATAATTTGACTCCGCTGATCTTTTATAATCTGTTAAGTACATTCCTTTCCAGATTTTTGATCGAAAGTGAGTTTACCTTTGTTTCGATTGTTGGTGTCTGCTGCACCATTTGGTTTGTTGTACTGATGTTCTATGGCGCAATGACGATCCATAACTACTCCTTCTGGGGTACACTGCTCAATTTGATCGCATCCTTGGCTGCAATGGCGATCATCTTCTTCTTGATCTTCTTGTTCGTTGTGCTGATTCAGCAGCTATATGTATTCTTTATGACGATCTATACGGAATGTCGTATGAGAATACTATCTTAGGAAAGGGGAGAGATTAACAATGAAAAAGACAATTTCCATCTTATTATCGTTAGTGCTGTTCCTTTCCTGCGTTTCTGCGATCACTTTTTCTACTTCTGCTGCTCCGGCGACCCTGGATGTACCCGGAAATTATCAGCTGGTCAATGAGAATGCAAATTTGGCACTATATATTGACAGTACAGCCGGCACCTTTGGTGTCATGAACCAAAAGACTGGTCGCGTTTGGTATTCCAATCCTCTCGATTGGGAGTCTGATAAGATTGCCCAGGGTGAAAGCTACGAAGAGCTTTCCAGCAAAATCGCAGTTACTTATCTGACAGAGAGCTATAAGAGCTATACAGTCACCTCGGCCAGTGCCGCTACCATTACGGAGCGTCAGGGTAAGGATTGGATCATGACCTTCTATTTCAAAGGAGATAACATGGACTTTACTATCCCTGTTAAGCTTTCCTTGAAAGAGGATTATCTCCATATGGAACTGATGATTGACCGGATTAAGGAACTGAGTGATACTCGCGTTCTTTCCGTCAAGCTATTCCAGTTCTTTGGCGCAGCAGGTCTGAACGATACCGGTTATGGCTTGATTCCAGACGGTAGCGGTTCTCTGATGGAGTTTAACCGCGGCGTACTGAATGCTTATGAGTTCGGTCTTGAGGGTGAGGGTCAGTTCTATGCTCCCAACCCCACTGAAGTTGCCACTTCAAATTATTTTGCCAACTGGAACGAACCCCTTCGTTTACCAGTATACGGCATGGTGAAGAATGGCGAGGCATATCTCAATATTATTGAGAGCGGTGCCGCTGTTACTGATCTGCATGCGTATATCAGCAACTATAAAAACAGTTATAATACGATGTTTACAACTGTGAATGTCCGTGATACCCAGAGCCGTCGTAGCTCCACCGGTCAGGCGGGCAGCGGGTCCTACTATTCCGACTTTCTTCCCGAAAACTATATTGCAAGATATTATTTTCTGGATGGTGAAAATGCCAATTATATTGGTATGGCGGAAAAGTACAGAGAGTACCTGATCAATGAAGAGAAAATGACCAAGGTGAAAGACTCTGTATCCAATACATTGGCGATCACTCTTTATGGTTCCGTTAAGAAATCCAAACATTTTCTTGGCATTCCTTATACTGGACAGGATGCTCTGACTACTTATAAGGAAGCGGAAGAATTGATTGATCGTCTGGCTGCCGATAATGTTGATAAAGCATATATCAATTATCTGGGCTGGGCGTCCGGTGGCATGGAAACGACTGTATCTACCGAGATATCTCCCAACTCTAAGCTGGGTGGGAAGAAGGCTCTCCAAAGCCTGATTGCGAAGGCGAATGGTATCGATAATTATCATCTTTCTTTTGATGCAGATCTTCAGGCGTTTTATGGAAGCAACTCCGATATTAAGAAGTTTAAAAATACTGCCTACGGTCTGGATTCCTCTCCGGTTGCGATCTATAAGTCGAGAATTTACGCAGCAGGTTCGAGAACGACCAGCGAAATCCTTTATCAGTTGATCCATCCCAACCATATGTATGGTTATGCTGAGGATTTCCTTGAGAATGCTTCCGATTGGGAGATCAAGAGTTATTCCTTTAATTCTATTGGTGATGCGGTTTATTGCGCTTATAATTTGAAGGATGTAAGTACCCGTGATCAGTCTGTGGATTCGATGACGAGCATCTTTAAAGCAGCGGCTGAAACAGCAGGGGAGAACGGCATTGTCAATACCACGGGTGGTAATGGCTATGCGATCTCTTATGTCGATAATGTCTTGGAGGCTCCTGTTTACGGAAGTCATAATAATATCGCTCTGCAGGAAGTTCCCTTCTATCAGATCGTGTTCCGTGGCTATGTGAACCTGTCGAGTACTCCTGTCAATCTGAATTCTGAACAGGATGACCTGCTTCTCAAACTGGCAGAGACCGGTATGAGCATTTATTACCTGCTGATGGATGCTGAATCTACATCCTTCCAGGATACCAAATTTACGTCCTCTTATGCATGTGAGCTGGATGATCATTATGATGATATGCTTGCAAACTATAAGCGTCTGAAGAAGGTTTATGACGCTGTAGGAAGCAGTGAGATCACGAACTATGAGATCATTTCTGAGGATGTGAAGATCACGACCTTCAGCAACGGCGCAAAGGTATATGTCAACTATAATACCGCTGAGACCACCGTGAACGGTGTTAAGATCGGCGCCAAAGACTTTACAGTGGTGGGAGGTGCTAACGCATGAGCAAACAAAATGAAGAATTGAAAAATGAAGTTTTAGAGGCTCAGGTTGAGGCAAACGATGTCCCCGAAACTGTCGAACCCGAAAAAGTAGAAGAGCGCGATAATAAGCAGATCGCCGCGACGATTGCAAAGCAAAACCCAAAGCGCGCTCAGGAAATTGCCAAGGAGCGTCTGGCTCAGATGACTCCGGAGCAAATCGCTGCTCTGCGTGCCGCCAAGGCTGCTAAGATCGAGGCGGAGCAGGCGGCTCAGCAGACCGCCGAGGAAGAGGCGGAGCAGAAGCGGCTGGAGGAAATCCAGAAAAAGCAGCTCTCCGACGATCAGAAGGCGCGGATTGTGGATCAGCTTTCTCAGTTGACTCCCGAGCAGCTTGAAGCGGTGAAGAAAAACCGTGCTGCTAAAAAGGAAAGAGAGCAGCGTCTGGCTGAGATCGAGGCGAATGAAGAAACGAAAAAGAGCGATGTAAAGAAAGCTGTTGTTCAGAATACGGAAAAGAAAAAAGCCAAAAAGAATAAGCGTGGTATTTCTTATGAATCCAAGCAGGCGTTTACCGGATTTATGTTTGTATTACCCTGGTTCATTGGTTTCTTGCTGTTCTTTGCAACCCCTTGCTTTCAGTCTCTGCAATATGCATTTTCAAAGGTTTCCGTTTTCGAAAACTATAAATGCACATGGTATGGTCTTGGAAACTTTAAGGATATCTTGACCGGTGGCGCCACCTATCTGCAGGCGTTGCTGGATACCTTGCTCGATCTGGCAGTCAATGTACCTATCATTCTGATCTTCAGCTTGTTTGTTGCAGTGCTGTTGAATCGTAAGTTTGCGGGGCGTGGTCTGGTTCGTGCGATCTTCTTCCTGCCGGTTATCGTCACCACCGGTGTTGTTATGACAACATTTAATTCCACCAACGATGCCACCGAAGTTATGGAAGGTAATGTCGGTAACGGCGTACTGTTTGAAGTAGCTAATGCAGCAGACTTCTTGACAGAACTTGGTTTGAATGAGACCTTGACTACCTATATGTCTATGGTTGCGGATCGGATTTTCGACGTTGTTTGGGATTCCGGTATCCAGATCCTGCTGTTCCTGGCTGCATTGCAGGGTATTTCTCCCTCGCTCTATGAAGCCAGTGATGTTGAGGGTGCAACTGCGTGGGAAACCTTCTGGTTGATTACCTTTCCGAATGTGGCTCCCATCATCTTGGTTAATATCGTTTATACCATCGTTGATACCTTCAGCGATACGGATAATGCGGTGCTGATCGAGATTGATAAGTACATCAACAGTACCTTTAACTTTGGCGCAGCGGCCGCATCGTCTTGGACATTCTTCTTGGTCATTTTGGTTATTATCGGTGTTGTTTTCGGTTTGTTTAAGCTGATCGGAAAAGGCTCAGATTAAGAAAGGGGGTAAAAAAATATGCAAATCATCAAAGCATTTAAACATCAGTTTGGCGAAAACAGTAAAAAGGCTGATAAGAGAATGTGGGGCTTTATGGCTAGCAAATTCATTGGTAATCTTACTGTTTTCATGATTTTGATCGGTCTTTCCTACATTATTTTATACCCTCTGATCTTCAGTATTTCTCAGGCGATTCGTGACCCGGTGGATATGTATGATACAACCATTATCTACATCCCGAAGCATTTTACCATGGAGAACTTCAAGGCTGCCTGGGAGGTTCTGAATTTCCCTGAGGCCCTGAAGAATACCTTTAATATTTCTCTCTGGCCTACGCTTCTGCAGGTATGCTCCTGCGCTTTAACTGGTTACGGTTTTGCAAGATTTAAATTCCGCGGTAAGAACATTTTGTTCTTCCTGGTATTGATCACCATTATTGTACCGCCTTCCACCATCATGATCCCGCTGTACACCAGCTTCCGGATGTTTGACCCTCTCTACATTGCAACCGCAATGAACGCAATGGGTTGGATCAACGAGCCTTTTTTGGAATTGACGGACTCTCTTTGGAGCTTCATCCTGCCGGCATTGTTTGCAGCCGGTCTGAAGAGCGGACTTTTTGTCTTTGTCTACCGCCAGTTCTTCAGTGGGTTCCCCAAGGAGCTGGAAGAGGCTGCCTACATCGATGGATGCGGTGCTATCAAGACCTTCTTGCGGATCCTTGTTCCTAATACCGGTCCTGCGTTTGTTACAGTATTCTTGTTCTGTATCGTATGGTATTGGAACGATTATTACACCGTACCGATGTTCTTGCCTAACATGGAGACCCTGCCCAATGCGCTGGGTAACATGCATAGCAACATGACCGGTTACGGCGGTGCTTATAGCGGCGATGACGCACTCTCGCTTTATCCGATTTTGCGGGCAGGTATCATTTTGTATATTTCTCCGCTGTTGATAACGTTTATCATCTTGCAGAAGAAATTTACTGAATCTATTGCTCGAAGCGGTATCGTCGGTTAAGACTTATTTAAAAAGAGGCAACGATTATGTTGCCTCTTTTTTCTTTAGAAGTTCATGTGTTCCACAAAGTTGCCGACTGCTTTGATTGCATTGCCGGCTGTTTTGGTCATACATTTCTTGGGCTTGGCCTTCAATGCAAGCATGCTGGCAGTTGCACCCAGAGCAGCGCCGGCGACCATGGAAAATACCATCGTTTTTGTCTGTTTCATTTTATCATCCCTTTCTCTGAAGTAATAATAGTATGCCAAATATGGTGTTTTATATTTACATTTGACCCGGAATATTGTATAATATCTGTGTATTCTTGTTATAATGCTGAGAATTGGCATTTGTCAAAATATACTCGATTATTTTGCGAGGAAATGTTATGCGTATTTATCAAATGAAAGCAGATGAGGTCGCAGCGCTGTTGAAGTGTGATCTTCAAAACGGAGGCGAGATGCATTCGGCTGTGGGAAAAAGCAGTTTTCTTCGAAATGTTCTTCGTTTTTTTAGCGGTCTTTTTAAACTTTTGAACTCCAAGCTATATTATGTGAATATTATTACTGTAATCAGCTATGCGGTTGCTGTTATTTTTTCTTGTCTGAACCAGGATTGGTATCTTTTGCGTTTAACGATTGCGGCAATCGTAATCACGCTGATCCTTTATTTTGCTGAAGGGATCGTGCTTTATCGTTATAAAACGGCATACTATAACCGGAGTGTCCGGTGCCGTCAAAAGGTGCAGGTCATTCGCGGCGGTCAGCAGATCGAAATTGCCCCGGAAAACCTGCATATCGGCGATTTGATCTGTCTGAATATCGGGACTGTGCTGTATTGTGACGCCCGGATTGTGGAAAGTGAAGGATTATTCGCAGACGAAACTCGGGTCTTTGGTTCTACAATTCCAAGCGAAAAGACAGAGGAACCTATTGCGGAGCAAAATATTTCTGCTGAAAAGCAAAAGAATATGCTTTGGAAGGGTAGTTCTGTTTCGGCAGGCTCCGGCAAGGCGATCGTGATGGCATTGGATCGTGACTGCTATGTTGACAAGACTGGTGGACGCAAGGAACGTAAGCAGCGTTCTTTCTTTTATAATAAGCAAAAAAATATTGGTCAGATCGCTTCTTATATCTATGTGGTCCTGGTGGCATTTTGCTTGCTGATCGCTGTGATTTTTACCAATCATTATGTCGAAGCGTTTTTAATGATGGCGGCAATGACCTCTTTGATCATGCTAAATCCGGTTTCTTGCTTGATGGAATGGACCTATTACCGGACAGCGGCTAAGTTGTATCGTCAGGGTGTTTTGGTTCGTAATATCGAAGCCTTTGACGGGATGAATAAAGAAAAGAAATTGTATTTCAATGCCGGTGACCTGCTGGACGAGCAATTGGTGTATTCGCATACGTTGGATCTCGTCGGTTCCGAAAAAAGCAGTTTGTCATATTTTTCCCTTTGCATGGGACCCGGATATTATTCCAATGCCGTTCAAAATGCTCTTGACCGCTATGGGCTGACCTATGAACAGTTAGATAACAGTTTTCCTGTGTTTCGCAGAGAAAAGGATGACAGTGGTAATTTGTTTGCCCTTTTTTCCGATAATGGCAGATCGGTGGTTGTGGCTGTTGGATATTGGCAGAAAATGCTGCCAATGATCGGGCAGATCGATGAGTCTTTGCTGGAGCAGATCCATGAGCTGGAAATACATGGAAAGATGGTCTATATAATGGCGAGCGATTCCATGGATTTTATACCGAGTAAATTGGATTTTACCTATTTTTCCGGGCATATGGAAACTGCCTCGCTGGTGGTGTTTCATGCGCCGGTCCACCAGGAAACATTGTCGATGATCCATCAACTTCAGCGTTCTACTATGAAGGTGTTTTTGATCAATGATTATGCGGAGTCTTTTGGTAAAGCAATCGCCGATTCTTATGATATGGACGGAGTTCTTTCTTCACCGCCGGACGCACCCAGTTATTCACTTCCGCGTCTGAAGGATTATTCGCCCGCGGTATACGATGATGCATCTCCGGTGGAAAAGGAGCGCGCAATGGTTGTTTTAGGCGGCGGTGTTGTTCCCCAAAGAGTGATCTATCAGGTAAAATGTATGTTTTGCGGGATACGCAGGTGCCTGAATTTTCTTGCAATTACAAGTGTTTTCCTGGTATTCACTATTTTGGCACTCTTTTTAAGCGGTGTCCCGATGGATCAATTGATTTTTCCCGCTTTACTTTTGAAGCCGGTTTTGCTTTGCCCCTGCTACTATCTGATCGAAACAGTAAGAAATTGCAATCAGTTCCGGCGCAGCTTGATCTTGGGGATGTTCTGTGGTTCTGCCGGTATAGTTGCAGCACTGATCTCGTGTGATTTGGCGTTGTTTACGCTGGGGCTGTCCACATGGTTGCTTTCTGTTTACTTTTTACTTTCTGGCATGAAAAAACTTAACATTAGGAAGCAAGATATGGCTTGGCTCATCGTTGTGCTTCCGGTCTTGATCATTCCTTGCATCATTACCGGCGGTAACTGGTTGCCGGCAGTCCTTTTGGCGCTGTTTCCTCCGCTGGGCGCCATGATCCTGGACTTGTTCTATTAAAAAGAAAAATATCATCGAAATTTTATTCTTTCGATGGTATTTTCTTTTATTCTGTTGTATAATGTAAGATGGAATATTCTTTGAGGAGAATTAAAATGGAATTTGAAGATAAAAAACCGGCTGATCTTGTATTTGGAAAAAACAATGTGACAGAATTACTGCTTTCTGATGCGGCGGTAGAACGGGTCTATCTTGCTGGTGATCCTAAAAGTAACAACTATAAAAAGATCATCGCCCTTTGCAAGACGAAGGGAGTGCCCATCATTCATACCGATACCAATGCCATCAACCGTAAGGCGCCGAAGGTCAATCACCAGGGCGTGATTGCCTTTTGCGCGCAAAAGGAATACGCATCAGTTGCCGATATCCTGAAGGTGGCGGAGGAACGAAATGAAGCTCCGTTCATTATCATTGCGGATGAGATCGTAGATCCTCATAATCTGGGGGCGATCCTGCGTTCGGCGGACGCCTTTGGTGCACACGGCGTTATTATTTCTAAGCGCCGTGCGGTAGGTTTGACTCCGTCTGTTGCTAAAGCCAGCGGCGGTGCGATCCACTATATTCCTGTCGCCAGGGTCGCCAATCTGGTCCAGACTGTAGCGGAATTAAAAGAGAAAAATATCTGGTTATATGGCTGTGATATGGCTGGCGAGAATGTGTATTATGAGCAGGATTATTCCGGTGGCGTTGCCTTGATCGTGGGCAGCGAGGAGTCCGGGATTTCAAGATTGCTGCGAGAGCAGTGTGACTTTTTTGTAAGAATTCCGATGAAGGGGAAAATTTCTTGCCTGAATGCATCGGTTGCCGCTTCTGTTATTATGCAGGAAATTTCAAAACATCGCTAAGGAGCAAGGTTAATGAATTTTGAACCAAAAGATCAAAAGTCAGCTTTGGACGAGATCATGGAAAAGATTAATGCCATCCAGCATGAAACGCAGGTGGTGGAATCCTCCAAGAAGTTGATCGAAAAGCGAAATGGTACGGAAGAATCTGAAGAAAGCAGCGATTTCACCATTGATGAAAGTGTTTTTGATCAGATCAAAGGCGAAAAACAGAATATATCTAATCCTAAGGAAAAATCGGTCATTCGCCGTTTGATTGACGGGGAAGAGGACGAGAACGATGAGCAGGATGAGCCGCCGGCCCGCTCTGCTATCTATGACGATGATCCGGAGGATATTGAGGATTTTGAGGCGGAAGAGGACCGGGATGAGATTTACCGTGATCTGAAAAACATCGTCGGTAAAATGGCGGTAAAAATGGTTTTTCTGTTTTTGCTGAGTATGGTTTCCCTCTATCTTTTTATTGCCGGATTTCATCCGGTTCTGTTCGGTGGGGACGCAGACTCTGTCTGGTTTGATATTGCCTTTCTGGCTGTGGACATCCTCTGTATTATTGTCTCCTTCGGCATTTTTGCCCAAGGACTTATACGGCTTTTGCGTGCGCGTGCCGATACCGATGCTCTTCTTGCGCTGCTTGCGATCGCTCTTGTGGTTGTTCGAGTCGCCGGGTTGATCAATCCGAACCTTTTTCAGTATAACTTGAATTTTGAACCGATGTTGGCGCTGGGGCTTTATTTCAATGTGGTAGCAAAAAAGAAGATCGCAGCCAATATTAAAAAGAATTTTAAGTTTATTGCTTCCTCTGGCGATAAGCTTACAGTTTCGGTGCCCTCATCCTGCGAATCTAATAATGATCTGATCCTGGAAACTGGTGAGGGCGGCGAGATCATGTATGCCCATCCTACCGGACTGGTGACGAAATATATTGAACATAGCTACAGCGATTTTGATTGGGATCGCAAATTTCAACATCTTTGGTTTATACTACTGCTTGTTATTGTCGCTGGAACCATTGCGGTTTCTCAGTTGGCAGGTTGGGGAGAGGCATTGCTTTTTCCTGCGGCATCCCTTGCTCTCTCTGTTCCTCTTTTTTCGCGTTATTATTATGCATCTTCTATTGCGAAAAACGGCAAAAAAATGCGTAGAAACGGCGGCATTTTGACCTCGGCGCAGTCTGCTAAGGAATTGGAGGATGCAGACCTTCTCGTTATTAAAGAAGAAGATTTCCTCGGTAAAGATGCTGTTCTTCTTCAAGGGGTCAAGGCAATGGGGGATACGCAGATCGATGATCTGATTACTAATATCGCCGCGCTCTTTAATTGTGTCGGCACCCCGCTAAAGCCACTCTTTTTGAAAATGATCGATTTGAATAGTGTTACTTTGCCCCGTGTCGATGATATTTATTATCATGAGGGAATGGGATATTCCTGCCTGATCCATAGTAAAATGTTTTTAGTGGGAAACCGGAAGTTGATGGAGCAATTTAACATTAACTTCCAGAAACCGTTGATGGAGATGCAATTAAAGGATTGCCGATTCCCAGTCTATGTGGCGTATCAAAAGTTACCGGCAGGGATTTTTATTGCAAGCTATGAACGCAATAAGCATACGGAAGCGGCGGTTCACCTGGCGGAAGACGAGCGGGTCAGCGTGGGAATTGTATCAAACGATTTTTTGTTTGATAAGAATCTTTTGCAGAGAATGTATCCAATGGAGCAACCGGAACTTTTTCATTTTATCTCTCCGCGAACCGGCGCAGCCTGCCGCTCTTTGCTGGAACGGCGGGAAAATTCACCGGATCTGATAGGGTCTATTACCGGTCCGCGTGGATTGATGGCGTGCCTTTACGGTGCCAGCAAACTGTTGACAGCGCTTAAGATCAACAGTATTATACGGATCCTATATTCAATTCTGGCGCTGGCGCTGATCTTTTTCATTGCCCTGGCTGGTTATTCTGCTAATACTGCGCTCCAAATCTTGGCTTTTCAGGCTATTTGGCTCATTCCCGTTTGTGCAATTTGTATCTTTTGCAAATAATTCATTAAACGCTTGCAATTTGTTTGTTCATATTGTATAATATGCTTATGAAGTATTTTAAGCGGTCCATTTGGAACTGTGAAAGGAGAACTTATCATGAGCACACCTGCAAAAGACATTCGCAACGTATGTTTGATCGGCCACAAGGGTAATGGTAAAACCACCCTGGCTGAGTCGATGCTTTATTTTAGTAAAGTAACGGATCGGCTGGGAAAGATCGAGCAGGGCAATACGATTTTGGATTTTGACGCTGAGGAGATCAAACGCAAAATTTCAATTTCACTTTCGATGGCCTCCTTTGAATACAAGAATACGAAGATCAACCTGATTGATGTTCCCGGAAACTATGATTATGAGGGTGACCAGACTTCCGCACTTGAGGTGGCGGATCTGGCTTTGATCGTACTGACTGCTAAAAATACTGTTTCGGTTGGTACGGAAAAAGCTTGGCAGAAGACTGAGCGGCGGATGATGCCCCGGGCCTTCTTTATTTCCGGTCTGGATGATGAAAATTCTGATTTCTATAGTATCGTTGAGCAGTTACACGCCAAATTCGGCGGTACGCAGATCCTACCCATTACCCTGCCCATCATCGAAGAGGGTAAGCTTGTCGGTACAGTCAATGTAATCACCAACGAGGGTTACCGGTTTGGTCAGGGGGTCGTACCTGTTCCCGCTAATATGCAGGATAAGGTCAATACATATTACCATTCCGCGCTGGAAGCGATTGCGGAAACAGATGATGCTCTAATGAATAAATTCTTTGCAGATGAAGAATTTACCAAAGAAGAGCTGGCGGAAGGTTTAAAAAACGCTGTCGCTCTCCGGTTGATCTATCCCATCTTTTGTGGTGTACCAACAGAGGTTCGCGGCATTTATC
Organism: Eubacteriales bacterium; assembly: GCA_045660845.1. Taxonomy (GTDB): domain Bacteria; phylum Bacillota; class Clostridia; order Oscillospirales; family QAKW01; genus QAKW01. The sequence continues at coordinate 33,795 of JAZREO010000149.1, read as the reverse complement.
AGTTGCTGGAAGCAGTTGTGGATTATTTCCCCAATCCGCTTTGTAAGGGCAGTGCTACTGTTCTGAAGAACGGGGAAGAGATGCAGCTGGAGTGTAACCCCGCAGGTCCGATGGTTTTGCGGATCTTTAAGACAGTTGCTGACCCCTTTGTGGGTAAAATGTCTTTCTTCAAGGTCTATTCCGGCACGGTAAAGAAGGATAAATCCTATCTGAATACCTCCTGCGAGGAGAGCGAAAAGATTGCCCATGTTTACACACCTTTTGGTAAAAAGCAGAATGAAGTCAATGAGTTGCAGGCGGGTGATATCGGCGTCTTTACTAAGCTGGCGGTGACCGGCACTTCTGATGCACTTTGTGATAAGGATTGTGCAGTTATCATCCCACCCATCGACTTTCCTAAGGCAAACTACAGTAAGGCTGTAATCTCCAAAGCCAAGGGTGACGAGGAAAAGATCGCCCAGGGTATTACCCGAATGATCGAAGAAGACCCCACCCTGAGAATGAAGGTGGATCCTGAAACCAAGCAGATGGTTCTTTCCGGCTTTGGTGATCTGCAGTTGGATGTTGTTGTCTCCAAACTGGCTTCCAAGTTCGGTGTTAATGTTGAACTGGGTGAAGTGAAGGTGCCGTATCGTGAGGCGATCCGCAAGAAGGTAAAGGTTGAAGGCAAACATAAAAAGCAGTCCGGCGGCCACGGTCAGTACGGTCATGTCTGGATCGAATTTGAACCGCTGTTTGAGGGCGATTTCGAGTTTGCAGAATCGGTTTTCGGCGGAGCTGTTCCTAAGAACTATTTCCCCGCCGTTGAAAAAGGACTGAGGGAGTCCATTACCAAGGGCGTTCTCGCCGGTTATCCTGTGACCGGTTTGAAGGCAACTCTGCTGGACGGCTCCTATCATCCGGTGGATTCTTCGGAAATGGCATTTAAGACCGCCGCATCCATCGCATTTAAAGAAGGTATGAAGGCTGCTAATCCGGTGCTTTTGGAGCCGGTGGGCACCTTGACGGTTCATGTTTCCGATGCCTTGATGGGCGATATTATCGGCGATATCAATAAGCGCCGCGGTCAGATCCTCTCCATGGATGCATCTGAGACCAGAGGATATAAGATCGTTACCGCCATCGTTCCGATGAGCGAAATGAACTCTTATGCTATGGACTTGAGAAGTATGACCCACGCCCGTGCCACCTTTAACTTTGAGTTCCTGGAGTACCGCGAGGCTCCCGGCAATATCACTCAAAAGGTAATCGCTGAAAAAGCAGAATAAATTAATTATACAGACCATATAAATTATTGTAATTCATTTCGGAAGAGGGATACTCTATGTTTATATGGTCTGTTAAACTAAACCGTAATTTGATCTGGGGCTTATGCGCCGCCCTATGCCTTTCCATTGGTGCGATCGCGGTGTTTTCTCCGAAGGAGTCCACCGATGTTCTCAAACATTCTGTGGATACTACCGCAAAAACAACGGAACAGCAGGTAACCTTTCTGCGATCCTTTGGGTATGAGGTGGAAACGCAGCCGACTCTGATCGAAGAGGTTATTATTCCGTCAGAATTTGACGCGGACTATGAGGCGTATAATAATTACCAGAAATTAAGTGGTTTTGATTTATCAAAGCATAAGGGCAGCAGAGCAAAAAAGTATACCTATAATGTGACAAATTATCCGGAGCAGCAGGAGGGGGTGGTCGCCAACATCCTGGTTTATAACGGCAAGGCGATTGGCGGTGATATCTCCTCTACTGCACTGAATGGTTTTGTACACGGATTTGTGAAAGAATGAATGGGGCTGCGCCGGTTTCGGCGCAGCCTTTTAGGGTGGAGAGATAACCGAAGGAATTATGAGACTGGATAAATATTTATGTGATACTTTGAATATGACCCGCAGTGAAGCTAAAAAAGCCATTTCTGCCAGGCGGGTGACTGTAGACGGAATGATCGCAAAGAGCGGCAGTGTTCATGCGGACGGCACCGAAGTCTTGCTGGATGGGCAGTCTGTGGTATACCAACGGTATTTCTATATCATGCTGCATAAGCCGGCGGGGTATGTCTGCGCCAATCGGGACAGCCGAAGTAAGACAGTATTTGACCTCTTGCCGGCTGAGTATCATAAGAAAGACTTGTTTGTATGCGGACGTCTGGACAAGGATACCACCGGCTTGGTTTTGATTACAAACCATGGTGAGTTAGCGCACCGCCTGCTAGCGCCCAAAAAGGATGTCTTTAAAGAGTATCTTGTAACTTTGCGGGATGCGGTGACGGAACGAGATATTGAACAGTTGGAAAAGGGAATTGTTTTAAAGGATGGGCTTCACTGCAAGCCGGCATATTTTGAACGGTGTGCTGAAAAATATGGTCTTCTGCGAATCTCAGAAGGAAAATTTCATCAGATCAAGCGGATGTTTGCTGCGCTGGGAAACGAGGTGGTCGCTCTGCATCGGCAGTCGATCCATGGGCTGACGCTTGATCCTGCATTGCCGGAAGGGAAATGCAGATATTTGGAAGAAAAAGAGATTATTTCCCTTAAATCTGTGGAATAATACCAAAAGAAACTTGGTCATATCCGCTAAAAAAACGGCCAAAATTAATTGAAACGCACTAACTTTGTGCACTATAAACAAATTGTAAACACTAAATTTGTTAAAAAAAAGTATTTCAATTTTACTCTCGTTGTGGTATAGTATGTAATAGTAAATTTAATGCTTTATCAGGAGGTTTAACACATGGCAAGTTTGTCATTGAAAGGCATTTATAAAAGATATCCCGGCGGGGTTGTTGCTGTTTCTGACTTCAATCTGGAGATCGAAGATAAGGAATTTTTGGTACTCGTCGGTCCTTCTGGCTGCGGTAAGTCTACTACCTTGAGAATGATCGCTGGTCTGGAGGAGATTACTGAAGGTGAGCTGTTCATTGGCGATAAGCTGGTGAATGACGTTGCTCCTAAGGATAGAGATATCGCAATGGTGTTCCAGAACTATGCTCTTTATCCCCATATGACTTGCTTCGATAATATGGCATTCGGTCTGAAGCTGAGAAAGACTCCCAAGGAGGAGATCAAGAGAAGAGTAGAAGAGGCTGCCAAGATCCTGGACATCAGCCATTTGCTCGACAGAAAGCCGAAGGCTTTGTCCGGCGGTCAGCGTCAGCGTGTTGCTTTGGGACGTGCTATCGTTCGTGAGCCTAAGGTATTCTTGCTTGATGAGCCTCTTTCTAACTTGGATGCGAAGCTGCGTGCTCAGATGAGAACCGAGCTTTCCAAGATTCACCATAACCTGAAGACCACTTTCATTTACGTTACTCATGACCAGACTGAAGCTATGACCATGGCTACCCGCATCGTTGTAATGAAGGACGGTCTGATCCAGCAGGTAGATACTCCTCAGAATCTGTATCTGTATCCCTGCAATATGTTCGTTGCGGGCTTTATCGGTTCTCCTCAGATGAACTTTGTTAAGGTTCAGCTGGTCGAGAAGGATGGCGGCTACTATGTTGAGTTCGCCGGCAACTCCCTGAAGCTGCCTGAGTCCAAAATCAACGATGAAGTGAAGGAGAAGGTTGGTCAGGCCGTTATTCTTGGTATTCGTCCCGAGCATGTTCATGATGAGGAAGAGTATCTGCAGAAGATGCCTGAATATACCATCACTTGCAATGTCGAAGTTGCCGAGCTGATGGGCTCCGAGACCTACCTGTATCTGGAGACTGAAGGGAATAAGTTTACTGCCCGCGTATCTCCTAAGTCCACTGCTGCTGCCGATGATGTTATCAAGGCTGCTCTGGATCTGTCTTATTGCCATCTGTTTGATGCTGAGACCGAGCGGACTCTGGTCAACTAAGTTATCTATTAAGCGCCTCGCTTATGCGAGGCGCTTTTTATTATCCATTATGACGAAGATTATGAATGGGTAAATTTGGTACCATTGCATCTTTTACCAAGTAAATTGCCAGGATTTAGGTATTTTTTTACCTCGTTGTGCAATGTTAACAAATTATTTTAGCCAAAACTGTTGAAATCGATGCCGAAATGGTGTAAAATATATATCAGCATTATAGTCAAAATGTATAGGAGGAGCATTGTAAATGTCCAATCGTTTTTTTCAGAGTGTTGTATACCAGTTAAAGGATAGTATAGACCGAACTGTTGGTGTGATCGACGAGAACGGTACCGTTATTTCCTGCAGCGACCTGATCAAGATCGGTGAGGTGCATGAAAATGTTATTTCGTCCATCTCCGCTACCATGGAGAGCATTATAGAGGACGGTTATACTTATAAGCCACTGAATTCCCGTTCCGGTCTGGAATATGTCGCTTTCGTTGAAGGAACCGATGAGCTTGCAATCAAATATATCAATTTGATCACCATTACGCTGACGAATATCAAGCAGTATTATGATGAGAAATTTGATAAGAATAATTTTATTAAAAATGTCATTCTGGATAACATTCTGCCTGGCGACATCTTTATTAAAGCGAAAGAACTGCGTTTTGAGGTGGAAGCATTCCGTGTTGCCATTTTGATCCGTCTTTCCGATAAGAGCGATGTTTCCGCTTATGATATTCTTCAGGGACTTTTCCCGGATCGCCAGAAGGATTTTATCATCAATATTAATGAGACCGATCTGGTCCTGGTGAAGGAAGTTAAGAGTTCCAATGATAATAAGGACTTGGAGAAGCTGGCAAAGAGCATTATTGATATCGTAAGCAGCGAGCTTTATATCAAGGCATATGTTGGTATCGGTACGATTGTGGATAATATTCGTGACCTGCCCCGTTCCTTCAATGAGGCGCAGATTGCCCTGGAGGTCGGTAAGGTGTTTGACACCGAGAAGTTTATCATGACCTATGATAACTTGGGTATCGGTCGTTTGATCTATCAGTTGCCTACCACCCTTTGCGAAATGTTTCTTTCGGAAGTCTTTAAGAAGGGTTCCATTGAGTCTTTGGACTATGAAACGCTCTTTACTATTCAGAAGTTCTTTGAGAACAATCTGAATGTCTCTGAAACCTCCAGAAAACTGTTTGTTCATAGAAACACGTTGGTATATCGACTGGAGAAGATCCGTAAGCTGACCGGCTTGGATCTTAGACGCTTTGACCACGCTATTGTCTTTAAGGTGGCGCTGATGGTCAAGCGGTATCTGACTGCCAATCCTACTAAATTTTAATTAGGAGTTATCATGATCTTATTTGATGATGTTTATAAAAGCTATCCCAACGGCACTAATGCGCTGAATGGAGTGTCCTTTAAAATCGAGGACGGAGAATTTGTCTTTGTCATTGGTCCCAGCGGCGCCGGTAAGAGTACTGTTATTAAGCTGCTGATGCATGAAGAGGTGCCAACGGGTGGTACTGTCCGGGTAGGGGACTATGATATTAAAAAGATGCGAAATTCTAAGGTTCCTATGCTGCGCCGCAGCATGGGCGTGGTTTTCCAGGACTTCCGTCTGATCGATACCCTTACGGTTTATGACAATGTTGCGTTTGCGATGCGTGCTGTGGGTTGTTCGCCCCGTACCATCCGGCGTCGTGTCCCCTATGTTTTAGGGGTCGTTGGGCTGGGTCATAAGGCGAAAAACTACCCGCCCGAGCTTTCAGGCGGGGAACAGCAGCGGGTGGCGATGGCACGCGCTCTGGTCAATAATCCTCGTTTGATCATAGCAGACGAGCCTACCGGTAATGTGGATCCGGAAATGGCGCGTGAGATCATGGAACTTTTGAACCAGATCAATCAGAACGGTACGACGGTCATCGTTGTAACCCACGATAACACCCTCGTCAATGAATTTAACAAGCGTGTTATTCACATCGAAAAGGGCTGCGTTACCAGCGATCAGGTGGGCGGCTACTATACGGACGAAGAATAAGGGGGGTGGACTATGTATTTTCTGCAATCTGCTTTTAAAAGTATTCGAAAAAACTATCTGATGACCTTTGCTTCCGTCTTTGTTTTAATGGCATGCATGCTGATCATCGGTTCTGCCTATCTTTGCTCTGCCAATATTGCTGCGTTTATGGACTCTCTTGGTGAGAAAAATGAGATCGTGGCATATGTGGACGATGCTGTGGAGGAAAGCAGACTGGCATCTCTGCAGGAGGAGATCGAGGCCCTTGAATATGTGGATACAGTAGAGTATTTCACCAAGGATGAGGCATTGGCGGAGTATCAGCAGCAGTTCGGGGAGGACAGCAGCTATCTTTCTTGGTTTTATGGGGATGAAAATCCTTTGCGTAATGAGTTCCGAATTACAGTCAACGAAAGGAATTTGGCTGAATTTGAGAGTGTTTCCGCTAAGATCGCTGCCATGGAGGAAATTGCAAATATTTCCGATTCTCAGGAAGTGGTCAATGTGCTGATCTCTTTGAAAAAAGTGATGGATATTCTGAGTTTCTGGATCATGGTGATCCTGGCGCTCGTTTCTTGGTTTATTGTATCTAACACCATCAAGCTGGCGATGCATAACCGTCGCCATGAGATCAATATTATGAAATATGTGGGCGCTACCAATGCGTTTATCCGCACGCCCTTTATTTTGGAAGGTATTATTATCGGTCTTTGTGCCGCAGTCGTATCATTTGCGGTTCAATGGATTATTTATGTCTATTTGTTGCAGCCCCTGGTGGCGGATCTCAGCTTTATTTCAACGGTTCCGTTTGCCTCTCTCAGTTCGATGATCATGATTTATTTCGGCGGTATCGGTCTGTTGGTCGGCTTAGTGGGAAGCGCATTCTCCATCAACAAGTATTTAAAGGTATAAGGTGAATTTATGAGAAAATGGCGATCTGTCGTTGCGCTGGCAATTGTGGTTTTGCTGGTGCTTGGAATGCTGACGACCATTGTTTTCAGCATCAAGACTTATGGTGACTCCAGCGTTTCTGATATGCAGAATGAGCTGGACGACATCATTGCCAAAAAAGAGAAATTAGAAAAAGAGTTGGCTTCGATTGCGAATAAAAAGGATGCAGTTCTGGAGCAGAAGTCTCTTGTGGATCAGCAGATCAATGAGTTAAATGCAGAAGCAGATCTTTTGAATGATATCGTTGATGGTCTTTCTGATGAATTGGATGAAAGTCAGGATAAGCTGGAGGAAGCGGAGGCGTCTTTGGACGAGAATATCGAGCACGCTAAGCAGCGGATCCGCGCTATGTATGAACTGGGTGATACCTCTTATTTGAGCATCATCCTGAGTTCGGAGTCTCTTCATGATTTTATTACCCGGGTGGAGCTTGTCAAGCAAATGGCAGCCTATGACCAAATGGTCATCGATGCTTTGAGAGAAACCAAAGAGACCATCGAGCGTGAAACAAAGGCGATCGAAGAAAAAAAGAATGCTCAGGAAGATGCGTTGAATTCTTTGGAAAGCAACGTTGCTTCGCTGGAGAAAAAGCAGTCTCAAAGCGATTCTCTGATCGAATCCTTTAACGAAAAATCTGCTGCCAACTTAAAAGCAATTGAGGAAGCAGAGGCTGCGGAGGCAGAACTGCAGGCAGAGATCCGCGCCGCCCTTGCCAATAGTTCCAATGAAACCTTTGTAGGCGGTGCTTATTTATGGCCGGTAAGCGGCTACTATTCCATTACCGATACTTTTGGAATGCGTACTCACCCGACGACTGGCGTTTATAAAATGCATACCGGCGTAGATATTGCCGGTAGTGGCATTAATAGAAAGCCGATCCTTGCCGCCAATAGCGGTACGGTTTTGAAAGCTGGCTGGCATACCGCCTATGGTAATTACGTTGTCATTGATCATGGCGGCGGATGTAGCACGCTGTATGGACACGCCAGTAGCCTGAATGTGAAGAAGGGGCAGAAGGTCACCCGCGGCGATGTCATCGCTTATGTGGGCTCCACCGGGTACTCCACCGGTCCGCACCTTCATTTTGAGATCTATGAAAACGGGGAGTACAAAAATCCGCTTTCATTCTTTGATTATAATTTCAAGTTCTTATAATAGGCAGGTGAGTTTATGAAGAGAAAGATTGAACTGGGAACAGTGATCTTTTTTGTCGTTGCCGCGGTCATGGTATCATGCATCGCCACCTATATGTATATGGCGCACATGGTAGAGCGGACGACCGGAAAAAGTGAGATGTTCGAAAAACTCACCCGTGTTTATCAGGTGATCAATAACCGTTATGTGGGTGAATTCGATGAAGATGAAGCAATGGATTCTCTGCTGAGCGGATATATCGATGGTATTGACCGTTACGGTGTCTATCTGAATAAAACCAGTTATCTGGAATTCAAAAATTCTGCCGAGGGAAAAGAGTCGGGCATCGGTGCGAATGTGAAATATGTCGCTTCTACCGGCTATTTGAAGATTACTCGCGTCCGTTCCGGCTCCCCCTGTGATAAGGCGGGCGTTTTGGCGGGGGATGTGATCACCCGGATCGATGGCGACGATGTTTCTGCCATGAGCTATACGGATGCGACCAATCGGCTTCTTTCCGAAATCGGTACTGATATCAAACTGACCCTGATCCGTGACGAACAGACCTTGAATTTGACAGTAACGGTTCAGGAATATACAGAGGCTACCGTCATCAATCGCTTGATGGTAGACGGTGTCGGCTATATTGCCATCAGCGAGTTTGATACCAATACAACGGCAGATTTTAAAAAAGCAGTAGAAGAACTTCGGGGAAATGGCGCTTCAAAGTTTATCTTTGATGTACGCAATAATACCGGTGGTTCCTTGACCTCTGTAACGGAGATTTTGGATTACCTGCTTCCTGCTGGTACCATTTGCACCATCAAGGATAATGAGGGGGAGGAAACTGTCTATACCTCTGATGAGACCTGCCTCAATGCCGAAATGGTGGTTTTGATCAACGGTAGCACCTATAGTGGCGGTGAACTTTTTGCAGCAGCGATCCGTGATTTTGAATACGGCACCCTGATCGGTACGACCACCTATGGGAAAGGAATGGCGCAGGAGGTCATTCCTCTGGGGGATGATACAGCGCTTTATCTTTCTACCAATCTGTATTACCCGCCCAATGGCGAGAACTACGACGGTGTTGGTGTGGCACCCCATGTGGAGGTTACGCTTACAGCGGATAAGGAAGACCGCTTTTACGAGTTGAATTATGAAGAGGACGATCAGCTGCAGGCCGCAATGACGCAGCTGCAATAAGAAAAGAACCTTGGAACTTTAAGTTCCAAGGTTCTTTTTTATTGCTCCATTTCGATCAAGCGTTTGGCGGCGTTCTCTAACTGCTCACGCTCTGTTTCATTAAGATCAAAATCTAAAATTTCTTCCACTCCGTTTCTGCCGAGAATAGCAGGAAGACTCATATAAATGCCGTGCAGACCATAATGTCCATCTACCAAAACAGAGATGGGCAATACGGAATGTTGATCCTTGATAATACATTCTACGATCCGCCCAACTGCCTTTGCAATGCCGTAATAGGTGGCACCCTTTCCCTCAATGATGCGATAAGCGCTGTTGACGACCTGTTCTCGGATGGTGGGTTTTAGTTGATCAAAATCACAGCTTTTTCTTAATTTGCAGAAGTCATCCAGATCAATTCCGGAAATGTTTGCACCGCTCCAAACGGGAAACTCTCCGTCTCCATGTTCTCCAATGATGAATGCATGGACATTACGGATATCAACTGATAAATGCTCTCCAAGCAAATACTTCAAGCGCGCGGTATCCAGAACGGTTCCGGACCCGATAACCCGTTCTGGTGGAAATCCGGAGGCCTCAAAGACCATTCTGGTCAAAACATCCACCGGATTGGATACTACGATCAGAATACAGTCTTTATTATAACGCAGCAACTGCTTTACGATGCTGTTCATGATCTCTCTGTTGCGTCCCAGCAGCGCCGGACGTGTTTCCCCGGGTTTTTGATTTGCTCCCGCCGCAATGATGATGATTCCACATTCGGTGAGATCCTTATATTCTCCCTGATAGATCTGCATGGGACCGGAAAAGGGGAGACCGTGACTTAGATCCATTGCTTCGCCTTCAGCGCGATTTTTATTGATGTCCAGTAAGACCATTTCTGAAAAGAGACCGGACCCTGCTAAATCAAAAGCGATAGTTGAACCGACAAATCCGCAGCCGATGATGCCAATTTTTTTCATGTTCATAGACACAATCCCTTGTAATGCAATTTTGCTTTACAGAAATACTGCATAGCCGGGGTAGTAGCTGTGGACCCCAATGACGGATTCAATGCCTAATAGCCGGTTATATTTGCTGACTCGCTCGCTTCTCGCGGGGGCGCCGGTCTTGATCTGACCAGCGTTGACAGCAACCGCCAGATCGGCAATAAAGGCGTCTGCAGTTTCGCCGCTGCGATGGGAAATAATGGTCTTATATCCGTTGTTTTTTGCCATGCGGATGGTTTCCAAGGTTTCGCTCAACGTGCCGATCTGGTTGAGTTTAATCAGAATAGCGTTACCGCTGTTCATGGAGATACCCTGTTGTAGCCGGGTGCTGTTTGTGACAAATAGATCATCACCGACGATCTGAATTCCGGTTCGCTTTTTTATTTCGGCAAAGCCTTTAAAATCATCTTCTCCCAGAGGATCCTCCAGTGAGATGATGGGGTATTTTTTGATCAAGTCTTCAAAATATTCGATCAGTTCACAAGTTTTGAAGGCTCTTCCGGATTTTGGCTGATGATATCCGTCGGTAGATTTCCATTCACTTGCAGCGGCATCCAGTGCAATAGCAATATCTCGTTCCGGCTCCAATCCTGCTCGCTCAATGGCGCGGATTAAAAGTTGCAGTGCCTGCTCGTCACTTTCAAGGTTCGGTGCAAAGCCACCTTCATCGCCTACAGTTGTCCCCAGTCCGGCTTCTTTTAGGATATGTCCGAGACTGTGGTAGACGCGGCTGCTCAGTTCCATGGCTTTAGTAAAGGTAGGGGCACCGATAGGGACGATCATAAACTCCTGGATCTCCACGTTATTGTTTGCATGGGCGCCGCCGTTCAGTACATTGAGCATCGGTACCGGCATGGTCATGGCTGCGGCACCGCCGAGATATCGGAAAAGGGGCATGCCGCAGGCAATAGCCGCCGTTCTTGCTGCGGCAAGGGAAACGGCAAGAATGGCATTTGCACCCAGATTCGATTTATTTTCCGTACCGTCCAGTTCGATCATTTTACGGTCGATTCTCGTCTGATCAAAGATATCAAAGCCGCAAAGTGCGTCGTTGATTTTATAATTAACGTTGGCAATGGCGTTAAAGACGCTTTTGCCGCCATAGATATCTGCTTCATCCCGCAGTTCTACCGCTTCATATTGTCCGGTGGAGGCCCCGCTGGGGACAGCCGCGGAAGCGGTTACACCGTTTTCAAGCAGAATTTGCGCCTCTACAGTTGGGTTTCCTCTAGAATCAAAGATCTGCCGGGCGTAGATCTGCCGGATATTTGTATTGTTCATAGGTTTCAACCTCCTTCTTTTTTGGTAGTATGCCCATTTGGCGGTATAGTCATTAATTTTTTTCCTGGTTTTAGAAAGAAGTTCTATTTATGCAGCGTTGTCCATAAAATAAAAGCAAAGGGAGGGACAACTACTGATGAAAAACAAGGATTGTCCAAAAGGAATCATGGAACTATTTCCATACATAAAAAAAGAATGGGTCGAAGAAATTGAACGACAACCGAAAGATCTATTGAAAAAAGCGACAGAACTACGGTTTCGTGCAGGTCAGGGTTGCTCGCTGACCTGCGGAAACGGCAATTTTTCAGTAGATGGGATCAAAGTTGGTGCCAAGGATATGGAGGATCTGCTGGAAAGCATCTGTCGCGGCGCCGCTTATCAATTTGAAAATCAGGTGGAGAACGGCTACATTCCGTTACCCGGTGGTCATCGGGCGGGGATCTGTGGTTCCTTTGTACGGGATGACCGGGGAAATATTAGGATCCGGGATCTTTCGTCAGTCAATTTCAGGATCTGCAGAGATATTAAGGGGATCGCTGAATCCCTTTTTCCAAAACTATTATGCGACGGCAGATTTTGCTCGACCCTTATTGTTTCCGAACCTTGCGGAGGTAAAACCACCCTGCTGACCGATCTGGTGCGGGTCCTCTCGAAAAATGGATACCGCTCGGCGGTGGTAGACGAACGGGGAGAGATTGCGGCAGTGTATCGTGGTATTCCTCAAAAGGATCTGGGTGCCTTGGCGGATGTCTTGGACGGATATCCTAAGCCTTATGGCATGATGGTCGCCCTGCGGACACTCTCACCACAAGTGCTGGTCTGTGACGAGATCGGAACCGATGAGGAAACGGAGCGGATGCTGGAGGCGATGAATACAGGAGTTCCGGTGCTGGTAACGGCTCATGCGAGGGACGAAGAGGAATTGTTGAACCGTCCTCAGATCAAGCGACTGACGGATGCGGGCGCTATTTCCAAGATCGTACTGCTAAAGGGAGCAAGGGCTCCCGGAAAAATCAGGAAGGTCATGACGGTGAATCATTATGATGATGAAGATTTTTGGTGCAGTGCTGATTGTTAGTGGTGGTTATCTACTGGGGAAGGTGCGTACATCCCAATGGGAAAGGCGGTTAAGACTCCTGCTGATGGCGCGGGCTCTGTTTGAAGACTACCGCCGAGACCTGTGCGAATACCGCAGACCCTTGGCTGATTGCTTTTGCGGAAAAGGGGAGCTTGCCGATAAAATATTGGCAGGTGAACCAATCAAAGGGCTCCTGAATGAAGATCAGATGAAAATTCAGGCAGTCGTTCGTCAATTGAAAAATAGCTCGTTTCAGCAATCTATTGATGCCGTCAGAGTGTTTCTTAATGAACTTGATGGGACGATCAAAAAAATCCAGGAGGATACCGCATCTCAGGGGAAGGCACTTCCGCTGGTGACCGGTGCAATCGGTTTATTGATAGCGGTACTGTTGTTTTGATATGGAAGTGGAATTGATTTTTAAAATTGCGGCTGTCGGGATCGTTGTTGCTATCGTTAATATGGTTCTCAGCAAGCTGGGGCGGGACGAGTATGCTACCCTGACTACCCTTGCGGGAATCATCATCGTTTTATTGGTATTGCTTGGGGAGATCAACGAGCTTTTCTCTACAATCAATACAGTTTTTGAAATGAGATGAGCATTTATCAATTACTGGCATCGGTCATTGCCTGTTTATTACTTTATCTTCTCCTGAAAAGTTTCCATGAACGGTTTGCGGTTTTTGCCACAGTCGCCGGTGCGGTTTTGATTTTATTCTATGTTTGCACCAAGCTTACCTCTGTCTTTACTTTTATCAACCACCTGGCGGATAGTGCGGGGATCAATAACGGTTATTTTGAGGTGGTGATCAAAGGGTTGGCGGTTTGCTACCTGGGAGAGTTTACGGTCAGTACCTGCAAGGATTGCGGACAAAGCGGTTGGAGCGATAAGGTAGAACTCGCTTGCCGATGCACACTTTTGGTGCTTGCTATTCCGCTTTTTGAGGATTTTTTAGATGTGATCGTAGGATTGCTGGAATGAAAAAGACGTTAACCATATTTTTTATCCTGTTTATAGGTATTTGTTTAACAGCTTCTGTTCGAGCGGAACCCGCCTATTCAGACGACTTCCGTCACTCCGTGGAAACAGAGGATTCGCTGCTCTCCGATGAGACCGATCTCAATGATCCTGGATCGGTAATGGAGGATCTGCAGTTTGATCATGTATTTTCCTACTTGCTGCGACAATTTAAAGACGCCTTTGACGATGTCTTGAAAACTTTGATCAAGGGGATCGCCATGGTACTGCTCTCCGTAATTGTTAACAGATGCAGCGGAAATATACGAAATCAAAACCTGCAAATGTTGTTTTCGTTTATGGTCTCTTTGTCGATTGCATTAATGTGTGAGGAAAGTCTGCGCAGCTGCGCCGTTGCTATGCAAAAAGGCATTGAGAATATGAATGTTTTTGCAATGGCATGTATTCCATCCTTTTCAGTAGTAATGATTGCTTCAGGTGAAGGTGCTGGCGCTACGGTATTTTCCGCTGCCATGGTCCTGCTTGGTGAGGTCGGTACGTTGATTTCAAAAAATATCCTGCTGCCGTTGACTGATGTATATTTGGCGATTGGAGTCTGCTCTGCTGTCAGCGACGAGTATAACTTTGCGACCATCGGCAAAAACATCCGACGTTTTGTGATCTGGATGGTAGGTTTACTGGTTTTAGCCTTTCGCACAGTCATGAGGTTGCAGAATAGCGCTGCTGCAGCCGGGGATCAGTTGGCAAGAAAGTATATCCGCTCTGCGGTTGGAGGCTTGATCCCTATGGTAGGAAACACCCTTTCTCAAGGGGTAGACGGACTTTTTGCGGTGGCATCCGGTGTAAAGACCTCTTTTGCTATTGCCGGTGTTCTGATCATTTTATCCATTATTCTGCCTATTTTAATCCAGATCGGAGTAAACGGGCTTTCCTGGAGCTTTTGCCGCTGGATCGCAGAATTCATGAATGATTCGACGGTCCGGTCTATTGCTGATGTGCTTGCCAATAGTTTTTACCTGATGTTGGCATTGGGCGGCTGTGTGGCGTTAATGGGTCTGTTTTCCCTCTTTGGGGTAATGACGCAGGTGAGTTAAAATGAATGAGATTAAAAGTATTGGGCTGGTCGTTTGTATTCTGATGGTTCTGATGGCATATCTGAAACAGGCAATCCCTCGGGGAAAAACAACATACTTAATGAAAGCGATCATCTCCATCTTCATTCTTTTATCCATCGTAGACGGAGTTGTGCACTTCGATTTTAATTCAATAAAAGATTTGATGGATCAATCATATTCTCGCAACGAAGAGGTATGGAACAAGGCAGCAGATCTGGTCGGCGATGGGTTGCAAAGGGAGTTTGAAACCTATATTCAGAGTGAGGGACTTCATGCGGAGGTGACGGAGATACAAGTGGAAGGAAATCAGGATTCATTTGAAATAGCAAGGGTCATACTTTCCGGCACGGATGCGGAAACAGCAAGAAATCTTCTTGCCGGGCGTTATCAGATCGGAATTGCATATATTGAGGTGAAAAATGAATGAGTTGATCAAAAAGTGGGTTCCGGAAGTGAAAAAGTATTGGTTTATCCCGGTGATGATCCTGCTGGGTGTCCTTTTAATGACGCAGCAGCTTTCTCAGCCGGAAGCGGTAACTGTTTCCACAGCCGACCCAGAGGAACGGTTTATATCCGAGACCGAGAGTCGGGTTGCAGAGATGTTGAAAGGGGTGGAAGGCGCCGGTGAATGTTGGGTGACGATCACTCTTGCCTCCAGCGGGAAAAAAGAATATGTCCGCGAGGAGGGAAGCGTTTTGGTCGTAACCGACAAGGACGGTAATGAATCGGCGGTCATTTCCAAGGAAAACGCCCCGGAAATTGCCGGGGTAACCATTGCCAGTAAAGGAGCGGGAAGTGCGGCGGTCCGGAATAATATCATTGAATCGGTGAGTACGGTTCTGGGGATCGGTACCAATAAAATTTGCGTGGTTTTAATGAGTGGGTGAGGTTATGAAAATTAATAAAAGACAAATCGTATTTCTATCATTGGCGTTGGTGGTGTGTATTGCAGTGTACTTAAATTGGCGGTTTCTTAACAATGTGGATCTGGACGACGGCATGATTTCGGTGGATACCGGAAATGTGAGTGACAGCGGGGAAGAAGATGGCAAGACGCTGGGGCAGGCACAGTTAGTAGAGACCATTGCGCAGGATGTGGCAGCGTATTTCACCGAGTGTCGACTGAATAAACAGCAGACCCGGGACGAGGCTTTGGAGCTTTTAAAATCGGTTGCCGACAGCGAGGATTCCGCTGCAGAAACAAAAGAAAAGGCCAATAACGATATGATCGACCTGGCGAAAACTACTGATGTGGAGAGTACCATTGAAAGCTTGATCAAGGCGAAAGGTTTTTCTGACTGCATGGTCTATATTAGCAATGATGCGGTGAATGTGGTGGTTGCCACCGCTGGACTGTCCTCTGAGCAGGCTGCACAGATCAATGAGATCGTAATCTCCGAGTCCGGCAGAGAAGCCTCTGCCATTAAGATCGTGGAGATTAAAACGGAATAAATGAAAGCTCCTTTGGAATAAACATGAAAAAAACTTGCAATTACACCGGTCTATGTGATATAATACCAACATAGAGTATTTCAAAGGAGAGATGATCATGGATATTTCCAATGAATTAGGCACTGTTGAAATTTCCGAAGAGGTATTGTGTACCATCGCAAGCGTCGCTGCAAACGAAGTAGATGGCGTGGTTGGTCTGTCTGCGTCTTTGGGCGGAAATCTGAAGGATCTGCTTACTAAAAAGTATGCCGGCAAAGGCATTGCGGTAGAAATGACTGAAAATGGTTTGATCATTACCGCCAGCATTGTTGTGAAATTCAGATGTAATGTCCAGGATGTCGCTGTTAAGGTTCAGGATGCTATTCTGAGCGCTGTTCAGGACATGACCAATTATGAAGTCAGCGCGGTGAATGTGAACGTTGTGAATGTTCAGATCGTAGACGAAGGAAAATAAACAGAAAATAAACCCCGAAGTGATATCTTCGGGGTTTATACTTAAAAAAGGGATCCTCGATGGAGGATCCCTTTTGAATTATTTGGATTTCTTCTTGAAGGAGCACCAGATGCAGGGCGCCAGCAGAGAAGAGGAGTAGCAACCGGAGAGGATACCGATCATCATGGGCAGCGCAAAGTTAACGATAGAGGTGAGACCTCTTGCAATGCCGAAGATCAGAACCAGAACCAGCGCAGCCAAGGACATCAGAGAAGTGTTGATGGTCCGAGTCATGGACTGGTTGATGCTCTTGTTGACCAGCTCGTCGACGGGCAGTTTATTGCCGGTCAAGCGCTTATTTTCTCGGATTCGGTCAAAAATAACCAGCGTATCGTTGACAGAGTAACCCAAAATGGTCAAAACAACAGCGATAAAACCGTCGTTGATTGGAATTCCAAACAGAACGAACACAAAGAATACCAGCGCGATATCGTGGAACAGTGCGATCAGCGCGGTGAACGCGGCGGTAAGACCGGAAACAACAGAGAATCGCAGCGTCACATAGACGATGATGAACAGTGCCGCAAGCCCAATAGCGATCAGTCCGCGGACCAGGAAACGGCGTCCGATGGCAGGCTCCACATTGGTGGTAGAGCCCTGCTCCATCTTATTCTCTGCATACTTGGTGTTCAGGGCGGTGAAAAGCTTTTCCTGCTCCTCGGTGGTCAGGCTTTTGGTGCCGGCAAGGCTGATGACCAGGGATTGCCCCTCGTCCTGGTAGCCCGTTGCGTTCTGCGCAGTGGCATCGCGACCTAAGGTGTCCTTGACCAGCTTTTCCACTTCGGCGGTATCGATCACTGCACCGGTATAACTATAGGTGATCTTGGCACCGCCGCTGAAGGTGATATCCAGCTTGACGCCTCTTACGAATATACCGACAATGCCGGCAATGATCATTACCAGGGAGATAATGTAATAGATTTTTCTTTTTGCATAAAAATTCATCATGATTACTTTACCTCCTTTGCTTTCTTATAGCCGTAGAACTTGGGATTGCTGAATACCTTATAGCAGGAGAGAGACTGCAGCATCAGTTTGCTGGAAATGATCGAGAGACCGAAGTTCAGCAAAATACCGATCAGCAGCGTATATGCAAAGGAAAGCATAGAGCCGGTGCCGAAGAACATCAGTAGCAGACCCACTGCGGCAGTGGTAACATTACAGTCAAGAACTGCAGAGAAAGCGCGGTTATAACCGGCAGAAATGGCACCCTTTAGGGTCTTGCCGGCGTTGATCTCTTCCTTGATTCTCTCGGCAATAATGATGTTGGAGTCAACACCCATACCGATGGAAAGGATGATACCTGCGATACCGGGCAGAGTCAGGGTCAGCCCCATCAAGTGGAAGATCAGCAGCTGACCGGCGGTCTGGAGCAGCAGGGTAATGGATGCAACAAAACCGGGTAAGCGATAGTAGATACACATGAATAAGATGATGATGCAGAGCGCGATCAAGCCTGCCAGAAGCATGACGCTCAGCGCATGGGCACCCATGGTGGCGCTGACTGCGGAATAGTTGGTGGACTCCATGGCAAAGGGAAGGGCACCGGAATTGATCTTTGCAGCCAGATCTCTGGTTTCGTCAGCGGTAAAGTCTCCGCTGATGTAGCCGGAACCTTCTGTAATGGCGGTACTGATCGTGGCGACGCTAACCAGAGTGTCATCCATCATGATACCGATCAGATCGTTTACATGCTTGGAAGTCGTATCACCGAAGATCTTGGTACCTTCTTCGTCAAAGTCCAGGGTGACGATATATTCGCCCTGCAGGTAACCGGCCTCTGCCTTGGCAACCTTGGAGCCGTCCATAAATTTCTCGACGATCTTATAGTCGGCATGACCGCCTTCATATTCGAATTCCACGGCACCCTCTGTGCCGTGCTTGACCTCTTCCACAATGGCAAAGGTCAATTGAGCAGTCTCGCCCAGCTCCTCAATGGCGGCAACAGGATCATAATTTTCCTCGGCGGCCTGCCAGGGGAATTCTACCAGAACGCTGTGGTTCTCTTTATCAATAGTTACAGTACGGTCTAAAATATTGTTGCCGTCCAGACGTAGCTCGATGATCGCCTTTGCGGATTCCAACTGTTCGTCGGTGGGAACAACATTTTCGTCTGCCGACTGGAATGTGGCGCTTACGCCGCCTTTAATGTCGATGCCGAAGCGCATGTAGCTGCTCCGCTCGGTGTAGATGCCGAAAGCGGTATAAGCCACGATGGCAAGGATGATGACAGCGACAATAAAGAAGGATACTTTTTGCCAGATGCTGGCTTTTCTCTGTCTCATTTTTACCTCCTCGTTGACGGGGATGGAGTCCGCCGCCGTATAAAAAATCACTATATAATTATATTATTATATATTATAGTTGTCAATTCTTTTTTGATTTCTTGAAATGGCCACAAACAGAGGTGAGAGGGCAACTTGCACATTCCGGCTTCCGCGCATCGCAGACAGCCCGTCCGTGATGAACGAGGTTATGGCAGAATTTCGTCTGCCGGTCGGGCGGGATTGCAGCTTTGAGCTGGCGCTCCACGATCTCCGGGTTGGTGCTGGACGCAAGAGCCAATCGATTGGAAAGGCGAATACAATGGGTGTCCGCGATGATCGCCGGCTTACCGTAGATATCGCCGCAAATGAGGTTTGCGGTTTTTCTTCCCACACCGGAAAGGCTGGTCAGGTCTTCAATATTGTCCGGGACTTTTCCGTCAAAACGGTCCAGGATTTGCTGACTCATTTCAATGATGCTCTTGGCTTTTCCTCGGTAAAAACCGCAGGAGTGAACCATGTCGCAAAGTTCTTCAAAATCTGCTGCAGCAAAGGCTTCCAGCGTTGGATATTTGGCAAAAAGCGCCGGTGTAACTTTGTTGACACGCTCATCGGTGCACTGGGCGGAAAGCCTTGTAGCGATCAGTAGTTCATAGGGATGTGTGTAATGGAGGGCACACTCTGCGGTGGGATACAGCCGCTCTAATTCATCCAATATAAAGCGGATCTTTTCTGCTTTCCTCATTTCTTCTCCTTGATCTTGTTCCAATATTCGCGGGAAGCGCTTTCCAATTTGTTGTCGCCAAATTGGTAGTAATACTTTCCCTTCAGGTCGGAGGGCATATAATTTTGCTCCACATAATGGTTGGGGAAGGAATGGGGATAGAGATATCCGTCTCCGTGACCCAGCTTTTCTGCGCCGCCGTAATGACGGTCTTGAATATTGGACGGAATAACCTGCCCTTTTCCGTTGCTGACGTCTGCCATTGCTTCATCGATAGCGAGGATGGCGGAGTTAGACTTGGGCGCTGTTGCCAATAAGATGACTGCCTGGGCGAGGGGGATCCGCGCTTCCGGTAAGCCCAGCGCCTGGGCACAGTCAACACAGGCTTTTACGATGGAGATCGCCTGAGGATAGGCGAGACCGATATCCTCAGCTGCAATGACCATCAGGCGGCGGCAAGGGGAAATCAGGTTGCCTGCTTCCAACAGACGGGCAAGGTAGACCAGTGCCGCATCGGGGTCTGAGCCACGAATTGACTTTTGAAGGGCGGAGAGGATATCATAATGATAGTCGCCGTCCTTATCATAGTGGTTTCCACTGCGCTGAGATGCCTCGCTGATCATTTCGTCTGTGATCGTCGGCGCTTCGCGGGTCAGTGCCAGGGAGATGATCTCAATACAGTTGCAACACTTTCTGACATCCCCGCCGCATCCGTACGCGATCCGCTTTAAACTCTCTTCAGTATATTGAATGGAGAATCCACGCTGCTCCTCTAAGTAGGAGATGGCTCTTTTAATGAATGGGATCATGTCGCTGGCGGAAACCGGTTTGAATTCAAAGACGGTGCATCGGCTCAAAATAGCGTTATAGACATAAAAATAAGGATTTTCAGTGGTAGATGCAATCAGCGTAATACTGCCGTTTTCAATGAATTCCAGCAGCGATTGTTGCTGCTTTTTATTGAAATACTGGATCTCATCTAAATAGAGTAGAATACCGTTGGGAGCGGTGAAGGGGTTGATGTCGTTAATGATCTCTTTGATATCGCTGATGGAGGCAGTAGTGGCGTTCAGTTTATATAATTTGCGGTCGGATTTTTTGGAGATGATCCGCGCCAGCGTGGTTTTTCCAACACCGCTGGGTCCGTAAAAGATCATATTGGGAATCTCTTTGCCCTCAGCGATGGCACGCAGCAACTTGCCTTCTCCTAAAAGATGGCGTTGCCCTACCATTTCATCGATGGCTTGGGGGCGTAATATATCAGATAGCGGGCGCATGGTTCAACGCCTCCTTTCTGTAATTTATAACATTATAACAAAATCGAAATAATGATTCAACCATTTTTTGCCCAAATTCCATTGACTTTATCTTAAACTCAGTATAAAATAGACATAAATAAAAATAAGGAGGCTCTCCAAATGATTGAAGAGGTCAATTTGCAGTTGAAAAAGTACGCAAACACCATTCGGATGGACATTATTGAAGAAGTCCATAGTGCCAAATCCGGTCATCCGGGTGGCTCATTGTCCATCGCCGATATTGTTGCATACCTTTATTTTGTGGAAATGAACATTGATCCCAAGAACCCTGATTGGGCGGATCGTGATCGTTTTGTTTTATCGAAGGGTCATACCTGTCCTGCGCTTTACTCCGCGTTGGCGCGCCGCGGCTATTTTGATCCCGAGATCCTGCCCACCTTCCGTCATGTCGGAAGTATTCTGCAGGGTCATCCCGATATGAAGCATATTCCCGGCGTGGATATGTCCAGCGGTTCCTTGGGTCAGGGCATTTCTGCTGCTTGCGGCATGGCACTTTCTGCTAAGAAGTCCGGTAAATCCTATCGGGTCTATACGATCCTGGGCGACGGCGAGATCGAAGAAGGTCAGGTCTGGGAAGCTTTGATGTTTGCTGCTCATTATAAACTGGACAACCTTTGCATCGTTGTGGACTATAACGGTCTGCAGATCGACGGTCCTGTTGCCGAGGTCATGAACAGCGCTCCCATCGCCGAGAAAGCAAAGGCGTTCGGCATGGAGGTCTTTGAGATGGACGGTCATGATTTTGAATCCATCGAAAAGGCGTTCGCCGATGCTAAGAAGGTGGAGGGCAAGCCTGCTCTGATCATCGCCAAGACTGTAAAGGGTAAGGGCGTCTCTTATATGGAAAACCAGGTTAGCTGGCATGGCACCGCCCCCGGCGATGAAGATTATGAAAAGGCGATCAATGAGTTGAAGGAGGCTGCAAAATGTCTATAAAAGAAGCGACAAGAGAAAGCTACGGCAAGGCTCTCGTTGAGTTTGCCGAGGAATATGATCTGTATGTTATGGACGCAGACCTTGCTGCGGCCACCAAGACCTCTATTTTTAAAAAGGAATATCCCGAGCGCTTTATTGAGTGCGGTATTGCTGAGGCAAATATGATGGGCGTTGCTGCCGGTCTGGCTGCCACCGGTAAGACGGTTTTTGCCAGCAGCTTTGCAATGTTTGCTGCCGGTCGTGCCTATGAGCAGGTCCGCAACTCCATCGGTTATCCTCATCTGAATGTAAAGATCGGTGCTACCCATGCCGGTATCTCTGTCGGTGAAGACGGCGCTACCCATCAGTGCAACGAAGATCTGGCTCTGATGCGTACAATCCCCGGGATGGTCGTTTTGAACCCGGCGGATCCTGTTGAGGCACGTCTGTGCGTAAAGGCAGCCATCGAGCATGAAGGTCCTGTTTATCTGCGTTTTGGCAGAATGCCCATCGATTCCATCTTTGATGAGAATTATCAGTTTGAGATCGGTAAGGGTGTTGTTCTGAAAGAGGGTAAGGATGTTGCCATCATTGCCACCGGTTTGATGGTGGAGCGTGCGTTGCAGGCGGCTGATCTGCTGAAAGCAGAAGGCATTGATGCGGCTGTGATCAATATGGCTTCCATCAAGCCCTTGGATCAAGAGTTGGTGAAGGAATATGCTGCAAAATGCGGCGCAATCGTCACGACAGAGGAACATTCCATCATCGGTGGTCTTGGCAGCGCTGTCTGCGAAGTTGTCGGCGAGTTGGGCAATTGTCCTGTTGTCCGCCATGGTGTTGAAGATAGCTATGGTAAGAGCGGTCCCGCTCTGCAGTTGCTGGATCTCTTCAAGCTCAATGCGGAAGGAATTGCAGAGAAAGCCAAATACGCGGTTTCTCTCAAAAAGTAAATTGATATTTCGGTGCCGGTGGTTTGCCGGCACCGATTTTTCATAAAAACCCCTTGACGAACCGGAAGAAAAAGTGTATACTTCTTAAAGTAAGAAATGCGGGTATAGTTCATCGGTAGAATGCGACCTTCCCAAGGTTGATAGGTGGGTTCGACTCCCATTACCCGCTCCAATTATAAAAAGGGACCTCTTGGGGTCCCTTTTTTAAAAACGATGTAATGAGGTGCCGTTCATGAGAAAGGATAAGACAAACTATTATCTGGATATGGCAGATGCTGCCACCGGTCGGGGAACCTGCCTGCGCCGTGTGTTTGGTGCGATCATTGTTAAGAATGATGAGATCGTTTCCACCGGCTATAATGGTGCTCCTCGGGGCAGAGCAAACTGCAATGACTGCGGTAAGTGTATCCGTCAAGAGCTGGGCGTGAACCGCGGCGAACGTTATGAGCTGTGCCGTTCGGTCCATGCGGAAGCCAATTGTATTATCTCTGCTGCCCGCCGAGATATGATTGACTCCACGCTTTATCTGGTAGGTCATGAGGTGGATACCGGCGAATATGTCAAGAACACTGCCCCTTGCGCAATGTGCAAGCGACTGATCATTAACGCCGGCATTAAAGATGTGATCGTACGGGACAGTAAGGATGAGTTTCATTCTTTCCTTGTGGAGGACTGGATCAAAAACGATGAATCTTTGGATGGGACGCTCGGTTATTAAATTAAATGCCCGGAAATGCAGCGCATTTCCGGGCTTTTTTCAGCAATTACTGTTTTCGGGCGGGAAAAATTCGTTGGTGGGGAAGTTGAGACGCTCAAAGAAGCTGCAGGGTTCTTCCTCCTGGGGACCGGTACACTCTTTTTCCGGCAGGCAGAATTTGGATGCGGGGATCCGAACCTGGACATCCCGTACGATCCGTACCACGCTGAAGAGTCCCAGCGATACCACCAGCTTGCGGTTTGCAACTTCTGTCAAACCCTCGGTGAACAGGTTCGCCACGCACTCCGGCAGATTCAGGGTATCGCATTCCGAGCAGCAGCAATTGCAGGAGGGATTGATGATCCGTGTGTTCAAAACGATAGGATCCACGACCTCTACTTCTGCAACAGGCAGATTGCCGGGCAGTGTGCAAGCGGGATTGCAGGGATTGGTGCAGGCAGAGGAGAAGGTAGTGGTACTGCCTTCGCTACCGTAAAGAATGACCTTTTTATTAAAGAAGGAAAGACCCTCGACGATGGTGGGACGGGTGTTGCCGGTATAGACCTCAAAATCCGTCTTGAAGTAAAACATCATGTCAACACCGTAAAAGCCTTTATTAAAGGGAACCTCCTCCAGGTCAACAGAGGTCCAGACCAATTCCGATTTACGGGCGCGGATATTTACCGCATTGTCGATGAGGGTCTGGTCGCCGGAACTTAAGTACACGCGCATATCGGACAGGCAGTCCTTGTCTTTACAGGTGTCGTAGATTTTCTGTACGTTAACGCAGATCTCGTCTTCGAAGTTTTGGACATTGACATTTTCATTATTGTTGATATCCATAGTTACCTCCTTATGGCATAGTCTATTGTATTTTATGTGTGAAATTTTATTTCGTGAAAATTTATTGAAAATCCGCGCATGCTGTGCTATACTGACCTCATAATCTTAAAAGGAAGTCCATCATGAAGCGTGTATTTCTATTATTGACTACCATTGTTTTGTTGCTGTCGTTCTGCGGTTGCAAGGCATCGGTTTCCCAAGAGGATGCTGAATCGACCCTGGCACAGTTCACAGATGCTTTGAAAATCTATGATCGAGAAGCGATGTCAGCTCTGCTGACTGAATTTCCCGATAAAACCCTCTATGTTTATCTGGACGATATTTTTAATGACGAGAAGTATATCGAGCTTTATCGCCTTCTCTATACGGATATAACCTATGCGGTGAAATCCTATGAAAATAACCGGATGACGGTAGAATTCACCATGCCCAATGTTCAAAAAATGTATACTAATGTTTCGGCACTGATCCTGAATTTAGCGCTGACAGATGAGGAACTGGTGAGCAAATTGGAGGATGGGGATGAAAATGGAATCATCTTGATCCAGGAAATGATGCTTGCCCTTGCTAAGCAGGATGGCGGCGTCGAGACGATGACGCAGCAGTTTACGTTATCTTTTACTTATAAAGGCGAAAAAAACGTTATTGTTTGCGATGACGAACTGAGAGCGTTGATCACCGGGAACTTCTTTCTTTCAAAAAATTCAACATTGGCAGAGGTTAACGCTCAATCTAATTGATTAACAGGGCGAAATGATGCCGATGATAGTATCAAAGGAGATTATAAAATGAATGAACCTATTTTTAGTGTAAACGGCGGGATCGAAAATCTGAGTGCAAGTTTGCTGGACTCTCGCAAGGTACTGGCTTTTGGTCAACTGGATGAAAAAGCTTCCTGCGAGATCATTGCAAAGCTGCTTTATCTTGCTGAGGAGGATGCGGCTGCTCCGATCACCTTATATATCAATTCCTCCGGCGGCAGTGAAACAGAAATTCTTGCGGTCTATGATGTAATGAAAAATATCACCTGCCCGGTGGAGACTGTCTGCGTCGGCAAAGCACACGGACTTTCTGCACTGTTGCTTGCCGGCGGTGAAAAAGGAAAGAGAAAGGCATATGCCAATAGTGAGATTATGCTGACTCAGGTAAGCCGGGACCGCACTTTCGGGCAAGCGTCTGATATTGAACTGGAGACTGAGCATCTGCTCAACTCCAAAAAGCGAATCAATCAATTGCTGGCTTCTCTTTGCAACCGTTCGGCAGAAGACCTTTCTGCAGATATGGAACGGAAACATTGGTTGTTTGCTGATCAGGCAAAGGAATATGGCTTGATCGATCAGGTGATCTGATAATTCAAGACCCGCAGAATTTCTGCGGGTCTTGATTTGAAAAAGGGGACTGTTTATGGCAAGAAAACGCAAAAAGGATTTAGTAAAAAGCATTGGAATGGCGATCTTTCTGGCGGTAGGCATCGTTTCTTTACTGTATGCAAATGAAGATCGGCTTTTTGGAAAGCAAAAGGCTGCGGTGCCGGGTACCGATTGCTATGTGGATTTTATCGACTGCGGTCAGGGAGACAGTACCTTGATCGTATCAGACAGCGCGGTAGCATTGATCGATGCCACCACCGGCGATGATGCGGAGAGGGTTGTATCTCATCTCAGGATCCGTAATATCCAAAAGATCGACCACTTTATTTTGACCCATCCTCATGAGGATCATATCGGTGGTGCAGAGGATGTTTTGGACGAGTTTGATGTAGAAAATATTTATATGAAGCGTCCTACTCCGGGCACTGAGCCGACTACTGCTGTATATTTAAATCTTTTAAAGAAAATCAAAGAGCAGGGAAAGACTGTTACAGCGGTAGAGCCGGAGGATACCTTTACCTGCGGTGCTTTCGACTTCACCATTTTGGGTCCTCTGGAGGAGTATAAGGATCTCAACGATCAGTCTGTTGTGGTAAGGGCGGAATACGGGAAGGTGTCATTTCTCTTCACCGGTGACCAGGAATCCTCTCCGGAAAAAGACCTGGTGGAACGCTATGGTTCTGCACTCGAAAGTACTCTCTTAAAGGCGGGTCATCACGGAAGCAGTACCTCTTCCAGCAAGACCTTTTTGCAGGCTGTGTCCCCGCAGTACGCGGTGATCTCCTGTGGAAAAGATAATTCCTATGGGCACCCGCATAATGAAACCATCGAGCGCTTTGAAAAAGCGGATATTACATACTACAGAACCGACACTCAGGGTACCATCACCTTTTATACCGATGGGGAGAGGCTGGAGTATCAGGAGGAAACCAAATGAAGCGATTCAACATAGACCGTTTTGAAGATCGGACGGCGGTATTAGTCGATGAAGAAAAGAGAACCTTTTTAGTTTCATGCGAATGTTTGCCGAAGGGTTCAGCAGAGGGGGACGTTCTCTTATTTGATGGAAAAAACTATATTTCGGATCCCATTGCTACTGCTGAAAAAAAGGCGGAGGTCAAAAGCTTGATCGATGAATTATTTCAATAAAAAAGATTAGAATAATTTTACAAAAACCTTCATATCCATATACAAACAAGTATGGAAGTATGGAGGTTTTTTGTATGACCAACACAAGCATTTACCAGGATATTGCAACCCGAACCGGCGGGGACATATACATCGGCGTTGTTGGACCGGTGCGTACCGGAAAATCCACCTTTATCAAAAAGTTTATGGAAAATCTTGTGATCCCCAATATCGCCAATGATTATAAACGGGAGCGGGCTATCGACGAGCTGCCTCAGTCTGCGGCGGGTAAAACCATTATGACGACTGAGCCAAAATTTATTCCGGATGAAGCCGCCGAGATCGTGATGGAAGATAATACGCGCTTTAATGTCCGGCTGATCGATTGTGTCGGCTATGTGGTGGACGGTGCCATGGGACAGACGGAAAACGGCGAAGCCCGGATGGTGGAAACGCCCTGGAGCGAAGATAAAATGGAGTTTCAGCAAGCGGCAGAGATGGGAACGCGCAAGGTGATCTGCGAGCATTCCACCATCGGTCTGGTGATTACCACCGACGGTAGTATCGGGGAAATCTCCCGTGACGATTATGTCGAGGCGGAGGAGCGGATCATTCGGGAATTAAAAGCGATTGATAAGCCCTTTGCGGTACTGGTCAATTCCATGTTTCCGGAGAGCGACAGTGCCCAGGAACTGCGGGAGCGGCTGATGCGGCAGTATGATGTGCCGGTGATGACCGTTAATTGCCTGGAACTGGATCGGGATAAGATTCTCTCGATTATTCAGACGGTTTTGCTGGAGTTTCCGATCAAAGAGATCTTGGTGGCGCTTCCCTCCTGGGTCGGTGGACTGGAAAAGGATCATTGGTTAAAGCGAGAGGTTTATACCAGTATTCTGGAAAGCGCCAAGAATATAGATCGTGTCCGCACTGTTAAAAAGATGGTGATGGATCTTGCCAATGAGGAGCAGCTTTCTCGCTGCGAGATCGAAAGCGTCGACCTGGGCGAGGGAAGTGCCGGACTGAAAATTGAGTTAAAGCCGGAACTTTACTATAACATTTTAAGCGAAGCTGCAGGTGTTCGCATTGAAAACGATGGCGATCTGGTATCGATGATCAAAGAATTATCCTCCGCAAGGCAAGAGTATGAAAAGATCAAGGATGCCTTTGCGGAAGCTCAGTCCAAGGGCTATGGAATTGTTTTTCCGACAATGGACGAGATGGGTCTTAGCGAACCGCAGGTCTTTAAACAGGGCGGGCGTTTTGGAGTGAAGCTTTCGGCAGAAGCACCCTCCTACCACATTATTCAAGCCAATATCCGTACAGAGGTTTCTCCAATCGTTGGCAGCGAAAAGCAATCGGAGGAGCTGATTGACTACTTGCTCAAAGACTTTGAGGAGGATCCCTCCAAAATCTGGGAATCTAATATTTTCGGTAAATCTGTTCATGACCTGGTCAACGAAGGTTTACATAATAAATTATCCCGAATGCCGGATGACGCTCGCTTTAAACTGCAGGAAACACTTTCCAGGATCATTAATGAGGGAAGCGCGGGACTGATCTGTATAATTCTTTAAAATTGACGCATACTTACCCAAGAGGTGAGTGAAAATGAATAGTGAAGCGCAAGCGTTTTTTGATACGCTGCCCAAGTGGCTTCGTGAGGATATCCTTCAGTCCGGCGTCACATTCAATACGCGGAATGAGTTGGAGGAGATCGCACGGAATTTTTCCGCCGAGCGGGAAGAAAAGCCCGATAGCAAATAATTTTTAATACCGGAGAGAATGAATCTCTCCGGTATTATTTTTTTGACATTTTGCGGGACTTGTCGTATAATAAATCCCGGAAGGGGTGCGAGGATGTCAAAGCGTGTTTTAATGTGGAGCTTAACGACGTTTGTGTTGGCACTGATGCTCGGCACCTTTCTATCGTTTCGATGGATGTCTTGTTTAGCGTTGCTGGTTTTGGTTGGGATCATTCCTGCGGCGATCATTCGATATCCTGTTAAGAAAACTGTGCTCTCCAGTATGGTTGCCTTTTTAGCAGCAACTCTGCTTTTTACTGTCGCGGAGCATCATACTAAACAGATCGAAAAGCAGTTGACCTCAAGTGATAGATTGGTTTCCGGTGAAATCACAGATCTTGGTACAAATGCCGCCGGAAACCTGGTGCGCTATAAGATTCGGCTAAAAGAAATCGACGGTCAAGAACTGCCTTTTTACAGTCGGTATTATATTTATTTATATTGCGATACGGATGAATTGCATTTGGCAGGTAGCAAGGTTTATGGAAGTTTCGATTATTTTGAAACGGCGGTTGAATATGGCAGCGGCAGGGAAGACCGCGTTATCCTGAGCGCCTATAGGGATCCGTCGGTTTTGCAATTTACCGAGCCGGAAGAAGGAAATCTTCACCGCATTTTTTACGAATTCCGTATGGGAGTCCAAAGCAGGATATCCTTTGGTAGAGAAAAGACACGGGGTCTTTTGCAATCGGTCTGCTTTGGTGCTACCGACTCTTTGGATTCGGGACTCAATGTTTCCCTTCGCCGAATCGGCTTGACTCATGTTACGGCGGTCAGTGGTCTGCATCTTTCCTTTGCAGTGCTTCTCTTTAATTTTTTGTTTACGCTGCTGGGAATCCACTATCGTGTACGGTATCTTCTGGATATTTTTATCAGCATTTTCTTTACAGCGATGGTAGGCTTTCCACTATCCTGTGTCCGAGCTTGTGTGATGATGATCCTCTTTTCGTTGGGAATGGCACTGAATTTATTTTCGGATAGCCTGACCTCGCTTTCGGTGGCGGCATTCTTGATCACCCTTGTAAATCCTTACGCCACGCGGGATGTTGGTTTTCTGCTGAGTGTGTCTGCTACCGCCGGTATTATCCTGCTCAGTCTACCTATCGAAAGCTTCTTGTTTCCCAAGAGGATCTGCCAAAACCATCGGGTCAACTGGCTTTATCGAAAACTGACCGGTGCTTTTGCTTGCTCCATCGCGGCGACCCTCGCTACCTTGCCCATAATTATTGCTGTATTTGGAACGGTCAGTCTGATCGGTCCACTGGCAAATGTGATCTTGATCTATCCGCTGCAATGGGTCTTTATGATGGGAATCTTGATGGCTCTTCTGGGCTGGATTCCATGGCTTGGCGCTGTTTTTGGTTTTCTTTGCGACATTCTGTATTGCTTGATCGATGTCGTCGCCGACTTTCTTGGTCGTTTTTCATTTTCAAGCATTTCCGGTTTGAACCTGCTTGGGATCATCCTGCTGGTATTGCTGGTAGGGGTCCTCGGCGTTGGTCTATATGATTTTTATAAATATCAACGCCGCAGCTTTCTTGCTTTATTCTCGCTTCTGCTGTGCTTTGGTGGACTGTTTCACGGAATCCACACCGCTACCCATCCGGATAATGCCGTGGAGATCGCCTTTGTGGATGTTGGGCAAGGGGATTGTACAGTGATTTCCAAGGGTCACTCGGCGGTCATACTTGATTACGGCGGCTCCTCCGAGAACCGCTATAACCTGATCGAGTATCTGCGAAAACGCAATATCTATACCGTAGAATTACTGGCGTTTACTCACCTGCACAGCGATCACACCAACGGACTTAGGACCTTGCTGAATAATGTTTATGTGGACGAGATCCTTTATCCCGATTTGGGGTTTGGGTCGGACGAACTGATGAGTATGATCCAATCGGAAAACGGCAAGGCGATCTGTGACGATGCGGTGCAGATGGTGCTTGGGGATGTGAGGTTGGAGATCATAGCGGAAGTTGCCTTCGATAAGGCGCTCGAAGGTGAAAATGAGCGGTGCGTCTGCTACCGGGTTTCCTATGGAGAAACTTCGGTTTTGGTGACCGGTGATCTGACGGGAGAGGCGGAGCTGAAGCTGCTGGATCGGGAGTTGGATTGCACACTTTTAAAGGTGGCACACCATGGAAGTGCGTCCTCTTCGCTTTATCCGTTCATCAAAGCGACATCTCCGGAAGTGGCGGTGATTTCTGTGGGAGAAAATCCCTACGGATTACCAAAGGAGACGGTGATCGATCGGTTTGATACTGTCAGCGAGGTCATACTTCAAACCTTAGATGAAGGAACGATTATTTTCCGTACCGACGGAATCATAATGGAAAGGGTTCGTAAATGAACATTGAAACGCTGAAAAAACAACTGGAGAATGGCACTCTCGCTCCCTTATATTATCTTACCGGCGACGAACAGTTTCTTTTGGATCATTACTACACCAAATTTAAAGAGAGCTGTTCGGCGGTTTTGCCGGAATTTAATTTGATCGAGCTGGACGGTAAAAAGATCGATTATGATTATCTGGCAGACGCTTGCTCCTCCTATCCGGTAATGGCGGAGAGAAAACTGGTGACCGTCACAGATCTGGAATCCGGCACATTGAAGGGGAATAATGAAAAAAAGCTTTCTGCCGCTCTGGAAGACATTGCACCGGGGGTTACCGTTTTGTTTTGGGAACACGCTCGTGAAAAGAAAGTCAATGCCCTGGAAACGCTTCTTAAAAAGCTAGGCGCCGAGAGCGTGCGTGCAGATCGCCCTAAACCGGAGGCATTAATTCCCTGGATCCAGGGAATTGTCAAGCGGGGCGGTGCTGAAATCGATCATCGAAACTGTGCATACTTGGCAGAACTGACCGGCAATTCCATGCTCCGCATCAATAATGAACTAAAAAAACTGATCTCCTATGCCAAGGGTGGGGAGATTGATCAGGCGCTGATCGATAAGATGGTAGCGCCAGAGGAGGATTCCTCTTGGTTTGCGATCTCTAATGCCATTGCAGAGCGTGATTTTGATCTGCTGATGCAGGCGTTGCAGACTCTCTATCAGCAAAATGTGGATGAAACGGTGATCGCGGGGATGTTTTATCGTGCTTATATCGATCTGTGGCGCGGCGAAACCGCTCTAAAGGAAGGAAAATCCTCCGCGGAGCTGGCAACCGTCTGCGGGATCAGCCCCTATGCGGCTGCCCGCATCATGCGCAGTGCTGCGAGATTAGAGGAAGGGGAGGCGCTGGATGGATTGCGCCGTTGCCGCGAATTGGACAGTAAGATCAAAACTTCCGGTTTAAATAAAAAGGATTTGATCTATGGTTTTGCAGCCGGTTTGCTGGCGTTTCAGATGAGAGATCATGAATAAGATACCGATCAGACAAATTGTAATCGTTGAAGGAAAATACGATAAGATCACTCTGGAAAATATCATTGATGGGACCATCATTCCATGCGATGGATTTGGTATTTTCAAAAATAAAGAACAAAAAGCAGCTCTGCGTAAAATGGCGCTGGATAACGGAGCTATTATCCTAACAGATTCTGATCGTGCCGGCGCCTTGATCCGCTCCCATCTACAGACGGTTCTGCAAGGGGCGGAGGTATATACGCTTTACATTCCGGCTGTGCCGGGAAAGGAAAAAAGAAAGCCCACCTGTTCCAAGGAGGGCTATTTAGGGGTAGAAGGGATGGATTCTGCAGTCCTGCGCCGCCTTTTTGAGGAGTTTCGCGCGGAGCCTATCCGTACTGCTATTCAAGCGACGGACCTTTATGATTGCGGATTGACCGGCAATCCCGGTGCGAGCGAAAGAAAGGCTGTTCTGCTAAAAGCACTTGATCTTCCGCCGCGTTTGTCCAATAAGGCGTTGCTAAAGGAACTGAACCGTCGGTTTGAACCGGATTCATTTCTCGCATATTTAAATGAATTATACAAATAAAAAAAGACCTCCCTTGGGGAGGTCTTTTTGCTTATAATTAGTCGCTGACGTAGGGCAGCAGAGCAATGACTCGAGCACGCTTAATGGCGCCGGTCAGCTGACGCTGATGCTTAGCGCAGGTGCCGGTCACACGGCGGGGAAGGATCTTTGCACGCTCAGAAATGTACTTTCTCAGCTTGCCGATGTCCTTATAATCGATCTCAGTTACTTTATCCACACAGAATGCGCAAACTTTACGTCTGGGCTTTCTGTTGGGTCTGTAATTCTTTTCTCTTTCCACAGCTAAATCCTCCTTTTCAGATTAGAAGGGCAATTCATCATCTTGAACTTCTTCGAATTCAACGGTATTACCGCCGGTTACGGGCGGTGCCTTGAACTCGGGAGCAACAGGACGAGAAGAGTCCTTTTTGGATTCCACAAAGTGCGCCTCGTCGGCAACGACCTCGAAGGCAGTTCTCTTAGCGCCGGTCTTATCCTCGTAGTTGCGGGACTGCAGGGAACCGACCAAGGCGATCAGCTGACCTTTTTCGAAGTACTTGCAGATGAAATCTGCAGTATTTCTCCAGGCGACGCAATTGATAAAATCAGTGGGATAATTGCCGTCCGGTCCTTTGTACTGCCGCTGAACAGCAACAGAAAAAGAAGTGACGGAGACATCGGAGGAGGTTTTTCTCAGCTCCGGTGTAGCGGTCAGGCGACCGGTCAAAATGACTTTGTTTAACATAGCAGAATCCTTTCCTTACTTTTCTTCTTTGTTCACGACGATGGAACGCAGAATACCGTCAGTAATGCCGTAAATTCTTTCGAGCTCGGCGGGGAAGGTAACGGGTGCTTCAAAATTGATCAGCACATAATGACCTTCGTTGACGAAATCGATCGGATAGGCAAGCTTTTTGACGCCCCAGTCTTCAACAGATTCAACATTACCGTGCTTTGCGATCAGATCTTTGAACTTCTCGACAAGAGCGGTATGATCCTCCTCTGTTAAATTAGGCCGGGTGATGAAAATGGTTTCATACTTGCGATTTTCAGCCATGATTTACACCTCCTTATGGACATTTGGCTCATTTATCCAATGAGCAAGGACTTTAATATTATACTATATATATTTTGAATGTCAAGTATTATATGGGAATTTTTGAAATCATCTCGTTCTTTTCGATGGCGTTTTTTAAAAAAATATAGAAACCTATTGAAAATAGGATTTAAATATGATAATTTATTATCAGTATAAAAGATAATTAGGAGTTTGTGTTATGAAACTTTCGATATCCAAGGGCAAACGGTTGCGTATCATGTTTGTCTTGGCGGTTTTGGACGCTAT
>JAZREO010000148.1:0-3973 GCA_045660845.1 Eubacteriales bacterium | reverse complement strand
GGTCACCCAGGGACCTAAGGAACGTCCGCCGAGGAAGTATTCCTCGGAGTTTTTATTGGCACGCTTGGCATACAGCACACCAATCAGAATGACCGCCGCCATATAAATGACCATGGCGATCAGGATCTGCAAAGTTTTGCTATCCATTTTGTTTCCTCCTATTGCAACATTTAGATAAAAATATACTATTATTTTAACAGAAAGTTTATTTGATTGCAACCTTAAAATGGAAAGAAACCCGCTTTTCAAGCGGGCTTCTTTTCATTTGTTTATGCAGCGTTGTACGGGGGGAAGGTCTTGCCATTGGGATCCCATTCGCCCACGCCTGCCAGATACCGCAGGATCACCAGCGCGTCAAGGATATCGACAGTGCCGTTTTTTGTTCTGTTTGCATTGGCGGCTTTTACATCAAATGCAGTCTCATCAATCAGCTCCACTTCATACTTGATGATGATCTGCGCATCCAAAATATTAACCTCACCGTCGCCATTCGCGTCGCCCCAGAGATAATCCATGATCTCGATCATGGCACTGCTGCCGGCAACCGGAATGTTCTGTCCGTTTTCATTGGTGGCGCCGGTATTTTGCGTGTTCATCTCATGGCCGACAGGCGCAACAGAAATAGAATGGACTCCGACTTCAGCACCCTCGATGATCTCAAAACTCAGGGTGGCTAACGTTTTGCCATCCGTCTCCGCCGCCGTCAGATTTTTCCAGTTGATGAAAGTCAGAGGAAGGTAACCGTTTACCTGGCTTAGATCCTTCGGCTTTTCACTAAATTCAAATACACCCATCTCAACGCTCTGAAGTTTCATGACGTTCTTATTGTACGTTACGCCCAATTCCAGACCAGAAACGCCGGGATTATTGGCAAGCTCCAGCGTCACCTGGATGGTAGAGCCGTCAATGGCGGTCATGGGTGTATTGACAACGATCCCCAACTTATCCCCCGGATTCAGCGCAGAAATATCCGTATAGAGGATATAACCGCAATCGTCGCAGACAAACCGGGTAATGCCCTTACCGTCGGAATCAGCGGTAGGATAGGTAGGCTTCTTCACAACCGTACCGGTTCCCAGATCACCAACATCATGCTTGGAAACGGTATGCCCTCCGCAGACTTTGCAGGTATAGCGCCGGTAGCCGTTAGCGGTCTGAGTATGATCTTCATAATCAAAGTCGCACTGCTCTTTCTTCTCATACCCGCAATCACAGATAATGGTGTGATAATAAGTGCCATTTTCATAGGTCTGCGTCTTGGTCAGAACGCAATCCTCGGTGATCGTATCGCCGCAGAGCGAGCAGGTCTTGGTATGCTGGGCACCATCGCCCACCGCATATTCATGGTCGCAGGGCTCATTCGCCGTATATAGTCCGCAGCCATCCGGAACCAGACATTCTACAGTATGAGTTCTGTTACCAATTGCGCTATAAGTCAACGTTCCATCAGCTTTACTATGAGAACATTTCAGCTCGCAAATGATGGTATCCGCTGTAAATCTTTTTGCGGCAAGAGAATCATAGTCATAACCATTCTCCCAGTGACAGTTGTTGGCATCGTTTTTATCCAATTCAATCAGCTTACCATCAGAGTCTGTGTAATAATGAACCGGCTCGCCCTGCAATTTCTTGAAAGTGACCCTTACAGGCATTCCCACCTCAGCGAATTTCGGCACATAAGGAAGTTCGGGTTTGGTAGTACTTTCGTCCTTCTCCATCGCCCAAGTCTGCTCGGCACCGGCGGCGTTCAGCATATAAGCCGCCTCACCGGATTTGATCGCCTCAAGGTTATCTTCTCTT
The DNA here is from genome assembly GCA_045660845.1 of Eubacteriales bacterium. Classification (GTDB taxonomy): domain Bacteria; phylum Bacillota; class Clostridia; order Oscillospirales; family QAKW01; genus QAKW01. The sequence continues at coordinate 2,173 of JAZREO010000148.1, read as the reverse complement.
GCTTCGCCGTCCCTTACTAACGTGGTTATATCGGAGTAAAGATTGACCGGAGTGGCAATCGTATCGCTGGAAACATTATCGCTGGAAACATTATCGCTGGAAACATTACCGAATAAAGACACCGTTGGCGACTTAGCCGTAATGACATTTTCACAAACGGTTACTCTGCCGTTGCTGTTTATCTGACCGGTCAGCAATCCATATCGGGTGGCCCTGATGGTCGTATTGAAAATACCCAAATTTCTGATTGCAAGAGATGCGCTATTCAAATCGCCGATCAATCCAGACGAGGTGGATACATCTTTTGTATATTGGTTTTTATTCAGATAAACTGTATCAATATTGATTATACCACCAGTTGCCTGACCCATCAAAAAGCCAGTATTGGCAGCTTCGGTACTGATAGAACAGTTCCGAATATCAATATTTTTAAAAGTAATGTTCTTACCCCGACCCATGATCAAGGACACACGGCTCGAAACAGTTGAACCGCTTTTTTCGTCAACAGCATTAGAAGAACAGCTTTTCAATGATACATTCTCAATCAATAGTTTTGATCCACCGTAGGTATTGATCAGCAATCCGCCGTAGTCAATATCTGTAGTCCCGTTGCATTTCTCAAAGGTCAAATTTTTGATGGAAGTACCTTTATAATCGCCCAGCCAGGAATTGGTGAGTTTGAGCCCGCTCAGCGTATATCCTGCACCGTCAATGGACGCAACCAACCCACTCAGATCATTGGCATTGCCGATCTTACTGGGAGTATAGTCTTTCGGAATGGTAACATTCCCCGCAAACCGGATGGTCTGCTTCTGCCCAAATTTATTCTTATCTATTTCTTCCTTATATCTGGAAACATACTCCAGGTCTGTTACACTCTCGACCGTGTATATCTCCATATCCGGGTTTTCTTCATATTGGCTGATGGATACATAATTAGGCGCAGGAAAAAGAACCTTATACAGCCGTGCCGCTTCGTTCGCGAAACCTACAATATATTCCATCGCTTCTTCATCTTCCATATTAGCTCTTAATTCATAGATATCCCTCATATTAATCAGAAGAGAGGTCAGATCCTTTCCGCCTTCGCTTGATTGATCGTAACCCTGATCCACGTATTCCTGATACTTATTGATCAACTCCTCAAGAAAATCCCAATGGGGAACCGTTGGCTCATAAACCAAAACGGCATTTTCGGCGGGCATCACAAAAGTGCCGTTTTCAAGCGTTACGGGAGTCTTCTCCACATCCTCATTCAATTCATAGCCTTCGTACTGGGGAGCAGTCAGTTTCTCTCCGACTTTATGATAAGAGACCTCAGCAGAGCGTTCATACTCACCGAACATCTTCTTAATAGTAAGTGAGTAAGTAACATCCTTCTTCCCTTCGCTTTCACCCGCTGCAATAACGGGGAGTACGAAGGCGGTGAACATGGAAATTAGCATCATCACCGCTACAAGACCGGATATAAATCTCGTCTTTCTTGTGATCATCGTCACAACTCCTCCTCATGTACGATTTGCCCTTCTAATTTATAAAACTTTGTAAAACTCGACAAAAAGGCTATTTTATACAATTATTGTACCACAAGCATTGATTTTTGGAAAGCACCTTATGTTGTTTTTTTTGCACAATATGTGAAATCTTTTATTCTTTTGGAAAATCTCTTAGTTTCCGCCGGGTCTTTACTCTTTCAGATGCCAATCGATGGGATCTTTTAAAAACTCATTGGTCTTTATGAAATGTCCGCATCCGAAAAAGCCGTAATAGGCAGAAAGGGGACTGGGGTGGGCAGACTCTAAAATCAGATGGCGCGGATTTTTAATCAGTGCCTTTTTCGCCCGGGCATGGTTGCCCCAGAGCAGGAAAACGATGGGATCCGGACGCTGGTCCAGAAGCTGGATGATCCTGTCGGTCAGCAGTTCCCAGCCCTGCCCTCGCTGGGAGGCGGGTGCCCTCTCCCGAACGGTCAGTAACGTATTGAGCAGCACGTCACCCTCCTGCGCCCATTTGGTCAGCTCTCCATGGTCCGGGGGCGTGATCCCCAACTCCGCTTCCAGCTCCTTGAAGATATTCTTCAGCGAGGGCGGCGGTTCCACCCCTTTCCGGACAGAAAAACACATCCCATGCGCCTGCCCCGGCTGATGATAGGGATCCTGCCCTAAAATCACCG
>JAZREO010000147.1:0-1390 GCA_045660845.1 Eubacteriales bacterium | reverse complement strand
AAGGACGATCTCTCGGATCTTCCGGTCCCGGATGACATTCTCCAGATGATCCTCCGCCGATTTCCAGACTTTTAAGAACCCCCGGTGGACAAACCACACCCGGTCCTCCATCCGCTGATAGGGCTTGGCTGGAAAATCCAGGTTATTCCCCCAATCTGTCCCGCCGTTCGACGCTTCAAAATAAAGCTGCAGTCGGTTCCCCAGACGCTCCGCAGCAAAACTCGCCCCATTTTCAACATGGATATACGGTGCGGTGATGCACTTTTCAAACAGGCTGCTCCATTTCATACTATATTATATTCAGGGCAGAAAAAAAGAGCGCCGATGGCGCCCAACATATTTATTATAGCAAAAAGGTCCCGAAGATGTCAATTCGCAGATCAAATAAAATTGATACCCAATTTTTATGGACTTTACTAATTGAAAAACATTAAAAATTATGTTATTCTATAATCGAAGAAAGGGAAAACTTCAAAAGAGGCTCGAAAGGCTGCCGCTTTAAAGCCGCACCGATGTGCGGAACCAAAAAATTTAAGATAGATCGCAAATCCTTGGAACACAACGAAACAGCCCAGCCGAAAAGAGGAAACGAGCCTGAAAATCAAAGAGAGTGAGGTACACCATGTTGGAACCCGCAAGTTCAATGAAATGACCCTCGGTCTTTACTGTGACGAGAAAGCAGTAAAACCGAGGGTTATTTCATTTTATAGATGTGATAAAATTTTCGTAAGCATCATCAAACGCCTCGTAGGGGGAGGGGTTTCCGCCGTTGGTGCTTTTGCACTGATTATCGGAATATTCCAGTCCCACTGCCAAAAGCTCTCCTGCCGCAAGATCCACTCCCGCCGCCTGCGCCAACTTGCAAAAGTCCAGGATCGGTTCTGCCGAGTCCCGGGTCGCCAGCAATGCCTGCCGCAGTTGCTCATCAGCTTTTGCCAAAGCGGTCAGCCGGTCTAATTTCTGAAAAGTCGTCATACTCTTTTCTCCATGATATGCCGTAATACTCTACTCCTTGAGCCATTATGGTTATCATAGCATATTTCAAAACTACGGTCAATCCAAAAAGTTAAAAAAAGAGTTGCCTTGCGGCAACTGTTTTTTGGGTTTCTTCATTCAAAACCTTTCAAATGGGATGAGATTTTCGTTTTCTCCGAGTGAAGGCGTATGTCGATACACCGAAGGAGGAAAGGCGGAAAGATCGCCCATTTCAAAGGTTTACTTCAATGCTTCGCTTACAGCAACGGCAACTGCCACAGTCATACCCACCATGGGGTTGTTACCTGCGCCGATCAAGCCCATCATCTCAACGTGAGCAGGGACAGAAGAAGAGCCGGCGAACTGCGCATCACCATGCATTCTGCCCATGGTATCGGTCAGACCATAGGAAGCG
>JAZREO010000146.1:0-35165 GCA_045660845.1 Eubacteriales bacterium | reverse complement strand
GAGCCTTTGTTGAGGGTCAGGGTATGGGAATAGCCGTTCTGATCGCTGCCCACAACTAAGCAGGCGGCAAATTCAAAGTCTGCATGCTCCTCGGCAATGCCCAGCATCGCCTTGAGGCTCTGGTTTTCGTTGGCGTATTCCTCCGCGTCTCGGATCAGCGCGCCCGCGCTGGCAAGCTCACTCTTGAGCTTGGCATTTTCCTGCTCCAATGCCTCATAGTCGGTATATGCCTTTACAAAATTTCCTCCGTAATGGATTACGGTGGTGCAGAATTTCTGAACGGGGGTCACAAAGGTCCCCGCCAGGTTTTCCAAAAAGGAAAGGTGACCGTTGGAGGCGGTATCCAGGACCGTCATTCCCAGCAGCAGCGACGCGACGATGCAGAGGGCGATGAAGGTTCTGGTCTTAAAAAACCCCTTCATTATCGAGTCAGGCTTGCCCAGATGGCATGGTTCTCTAGGCTCTTACCGGTGCCTAATGCTACGCAGTCCAGAGGATCCTTAGCAATGTGCACCGGCATGCCGGTCACTTTATTGATCAGTACGTCCAATCCGCGCAGCAGCGCACCGCCGCCGGTGAGGGTGATGCCATGATCAATGATGTCCGCTGCAAGTTCGGGGGGCGTATCTTCCAGAGTCTGCCGGATGGCATCAATGACCAGCTGGACCGATTCGGTCAGTGCTTCCCGGATGTGGGCAGCGCTGATATCCACATTTTTGGGCAGACCGGTGATCAGGTCCCGACCCCGGACACTAATGGTGCCTTCATTGTCATAAGGATGGGCGGAACCGATGGCGACCTTGATCTCCTCTGCGGTGCGGTCACCGATCAGCAGATTGAAATGCTTTTTGACATATGCTACGATGGCAGCGTCGAAGGCGTCGCCTGCGATCCGGACAGACCGAGAGGAAACGATGCCACCCAGGGAGATGACCGCCACCTCGGAGGTGCCGCCGCCGATGTCAACAACCATGCTGCCGGTAGGCTCGCCCACAGGCAGCCCGGCACCGATGGCAGCCGCCAGGGGCTCTTCGATGATGCGGACATCTCTGGCACCGGTCTCATAAGCGGCATTTTCCACCGCCCGATGCTCCACATCCGTCACCCCAAAGGGGATGCAGATGAGAATTCTCTTTTTGGTAAAGGCGTTGTTGCCCATGGTCTTGCGGAGGAAAAAGCGCAGCATGGCGGAGCCGCTCTCGAAGTCGGCGATGACGCCTTCCTTCAGGGGGCGGACAGCCCGGATACTGTCGGGGGTACGCCCGATCATGTCCTTGGCTTCCTGGCCAACAGCGACTACCCGGTTATTGACCGTGTCGATGGCGACGACGCTGGGCTCCCGGAGGATGATGCCCTTGCCGCTGCGGTAAACGATGGTGTTGGCGGTACCGAGATCGATGCCGATGTCGGTGTAGCCCGAAAACTTCAGTCCTTTAAACTTTTTTAAAAAATCCAGCATTGCCATTTCCTTTCAAAACTCTTTGATGATTTCTTCAAATTTTTCAGTAGGGAAGCCCATAACATTATGATAGCTCCCCTCGATATGATCGACAAATCCGCTGTCCTGCACGCCATAGGCACCCGCCTTATCCATGGGGGAGCCGGTGGCGATATAGGCGCAGATCTCCTGCTCGGTCAGGGGGCGAAAATGCACCTCTGCCCGGTCGGTAAAGCTGCGGCTGACGCCGTCCCTTTGCAGGTAGACGCCGGTGTAGACCTCATGGTACTGCCCGCTTAAGGCACTGAGGGTCCGGAACGCATCCTTCTCGTCAGTCGGCTTGCCCAGGACCTTACCCTGAAAGACCACCACCGTGTCCGCTGCAACCAGCAACGCGCCCTTTTCCGGCGGCACTGATCGTCCCTTGCCCTCTGCCAGCGCCGCCACCAAGGCGGCAGGGTCGGGCACCCGGACGCAGGACTCATCGAAATCCGGCGTTACTACGGTAACGGTATGACCCAGCTCGGTCAATAACTGCTTTCTCCGGGGAGACCCGGATGCCAGCAGGATCTTCATGAATGAAATCCGATCTGACCGGCTTCGTACTGGGCGATCTGGTTGCGGAGCAGCTCATTTTCACGCTCCAGCTTCTCCAGCTTTACCCGGTATTCTTCGCGCAGCGCCTGCTGCTCCACTCCGGCGGACTCCACCTGGGCTAAATACCGGCGGATCTCCTCCCGCAGCCGGGCGCAGGCATCCTTATTCTTTTCATTCTCGTCGCAGAGGTCCAGACAGGTCAGGATCGCCGCCAGTCCGGCAGTCAGCTTGGTGCTTTCCTGCAAAAGAGCGCGGATCTTGGTATCAACAGTCCGCGCAAGACCTAAAGTATATTCCCGCTCCTCGTCGGTAGTTACAACAAATTCGCTTCCCGCAACAGAAATACTGATTTTATTCTTGCCCATGGGATCCCTCCGTAATATATTTTACTGACATAATATAATTATTATAAAGTATTAGCATGAATATTTCAAGATAATATTTGACAAGAATTGCAAAAAAATATATAATACACCCGGCGAGGTGAAGAAAATGGAATTTCTCAGCTATATGGCTGCCGCGTTCGGTCAGGTCTCCATCCTGGCAGTTATGGTGGCGGTGGGCTATATCTGCGATAAGACCGGGCTTTATACCCAAAAGATCTCTAAGTCCTGCAACAGTCTGCTTTTTTATATTGTGACCCCCGCGGTGATCATCCATTCTTTTTTGAATGTGGAGTTCAGCAGGAAGAATATTTTGTCGTTCCTGATTATGTTCGGCATCATCGTTGTATTTCATGCAGTGGGCGCTCTGGCGGTTTCGCCCCTTTTTAAAAAGTCCGGCGAGGACCGCCCTATTTATCAATATGCAGCCATGTACGGCAATATGGGTTATATGGGGTTGCCCCTTGCAGGAGCAGTCGCCGGGGAAATAGGCGTATTCTATTGCTCTGCTGCGGTGGTGGTCTTTAATATTTTTGCCTTCAGCCATGGCATCGGGCTGATGCAGCGCAGCAAGGGTAAGCTGAACCTTGGGAAACTGCTGATCACTCCCGGTAGTATCGGGATCATGATCGGTTTGCCCTTATGCCTGCTCCAAGTCTTATTGAAGCTGCAATTACCGGCGCTGATCACCAAGTCCATCTCCTATTTGGGCGACCTCAATACCCCGCTGGCAATGCTGATGTTCGGTACCTATCTGGCGAATACCGATCTTCCGGGGATGTTCCGCCAGAAAGAAAATTATATTGTCGCATTGATTAAGCTGATCCTGCTGCCGACGGTGGCGATAGCGGCGTTGTATCTTGCCGGTATCCGGGGTGCTCTGCTGCTGACCTGCGCCGTTGTCTGCAGCGCCCCTACCGCCAATAATACTGTGATGTTTGCCGCTCAGTTTGACCGGGATACCGGCACCGCCTCCAAAGCCAGCGGATTTGCAAGCGTACTATCGATCATAACCATGCCTATATTCATCGCCCTGGCTGATCTAATTGGATAAAAAATAGCCGCCGAACTCAATTCGGCGGCTATTTTTTTGCTTTTGGATAGGGTTTCTTCTCGTTGGTCAGCCCGGCAAGGTAGTCCATACTTGTATCTAATGCAAGCGCAATTCTTTTGCATTGCTCGAAGGTATAGTACCGCTTTCCGTTTTCGATCTTTGAATAGTCGCTTTGATCGATGCCGGTCATCATTTGCATTTGGATCTGGGTGAATCCTTTTTCTTTTCGAAGTTTTTTCAATCGGTTCATCGTAACACCTCTGTCACTATTATGGCAGAATGACCTATTGACAATAGGGGTAAATTGACCTAAAATTAACACAAAAGAAAAAGGATGGTGACCATCTATATGGAAGAAAAAAAGAGACCAATATATGGAATCGAAAGTATCGATCCTATAGAAATCGAGCTTTCTGATGTGATCGCAGAGATGCGGAGGTTCAAAGAGCTTGAAGAAATTTCAAAGAGCTTGAAGAAATAAAAAGGAAGTGGGAAGAGGTGGAAAGAAAACTGCAGGATCTACAATAGATCCTGCAGTTTTTTATAGCACTCCTCTATAGTAAAGTCCCCGGGTATGGTCGGCAGGGGGGAGCCCTCTGCCTAAAGCATAGTCATCGATGATGCGGGTGATCTGAGCGGGGGTCTCATCGGTAAAGAGCAGCCGTCCAAAGGAGATATTTACTTCCTGCCATTCCCGGCTGCGGTCCGCCAGGTAGAGGGGAGTGCTATTGAACAGCACATTCCGGCAACCGTAGTCACAGCCGATAGGAAAGGACCGCCCGGTTCGGTCGGTGAGGATAGCACCCTTTTCCTTTTTGCAATCGTTGAAATTGCGGATAAAGCAGTTCTTGGTTTCCATCAGCGGCAACCGTCCATAGACGATAATACCGGCGGGCAGGGGCTTCGGCAACTGCCGGATCTGCCGCAGCGTCAGTTCAAAGGAGAGTGTGATATCTTCCAGGTCCTCGGCAAGAACCGTCAGTGCTTGGCTGTTGGCGGCGTTGAAAGAGAAGTCGCCATGGAGAGAAAAGCCCAACTCTCTCAGCGGCAAGATATGCCCGGGATTGCGAACCAGTGCTCGGCGGAAGCCCATGGCATAGAGCGTCTTGCCTAAGGTGACCAGCTCTTTTTCCTCCAGGACAGCGGGGAAAAAGATCCCTGCGCGTGCGTCCTCTGCCAGGGGTGCGCAAGCGTCCGGCTCCTTGCCGTTGAGCCAGTACCGCTTAAGCCGGGGATCCGGCTTGGGGAGCGCTTTTTCAGGCTCCCAGAACCAGCCCTCTAAGAAGGGCTTTTCCGCTTGGCGGACTGCCGGCAGGACGGCGGGAAGTTCATCGATAAATTCATGAGGCTTTGGCTCGAAATGCCGCTCCACCGCTGCCAGTGCATCCCGCCTGAGGGCATTGAAGGCAGAGGCGGGATAAAAGAGATCGTGCCGCACTAAAGCGGTACATTCTTTCAGTGCAAAGGGGGTGCCGCCCACCTTGGAAAGGGAGCGAAGCGCATCCTCCTCGGTCACCTCCTTTTTGAACGCAGGCTCCGGGGGAGGTCCGATGATATCGGTCTTAAAATCTTCGCAGGAAACGGTCAGCCGGCAAAGTCCCTCTCGCATAAACAGACGAAAGGAAACTTCCCGCTTTTTGGGTTCATAGCCCTCCTCCAGGGTCTTGGTGACCTCTTTGACCGCTTGCTTATAGTCGGCATATTCCGTCTTGGTCTTGGTGCCGAACATGGCGGGACCGGTCTGCTCGGTGAGATAGCCCTGGGTAAAACCGTCCCGGGAGAAGATGTGGGCCAGGCGGGTGAGGTCCTCTTGGGTGGGGGCAATCCCCGCCAGCGCTTTGCGGTAGGCACCTGTCACGCTTCCTACATATTCCGGGGATTTCAGTCGTCCTTCGATCTTGAGGGAAGCGACTCCGGCTTTTTTCAGTTCCTCCAGATATTGGAGGGCGCAGAGGTCTTTCAGACTCAAGGGATATTTTCCGTTCTCATAGGGTAGGCGGCAAGGCTGGGCGCAAAGACCCCGGTTGCCGCTTTTCTGCCCAATAACGGCGGAGAGATAGCAGTTTCCGCTGTAGCACATACATAGCGCCCCATGGGCAAAGACCTCGATCTCCATCTCGGTGCTTTTGCAGATCTCGGCGATCTCCCGGAGGGATAATTCCCGGGCTAAAACCACCCGCTTGAAGCCCAATTTTTCCAAGAAACGGACCCCGGCGGGGGTGTGGATGTTCATTTGGGTGGAGGCGTGGAGGGGCAGAGTGGGGCAGACCTGCCGCAGCACGCGGGCGACCCCTAAATCGGAGACGATGGCGCCGTCCGCCCCTGATGCGGCAATCTCCCGTGCCAGCTGCATCAGCGCCGGCAGCTCGTCCTCCCGGGTGAGGGTGTTGACGGTCACATAGACCTTCACCTTCCGCAACCGGCAGAATTTCACCAACGCTTTCAGCTCCGCTCCGTCAAAGCCCTTTGCCGCTCGGCGGGCGTTGAGGATCCTGCCTCCCACATAGATGGCGTCGGCGCCGTTATGGACCGCACTTCTGGCGGCTTCAAAATCCCCTGCGGGGGCTAAAATCTCCATGCCTTTTCCGTCCTTTTTATCTTTTCACAGTATAATTATATTTGAAAAATAAGAATATTTCAACCGCTTCTTGACGAACGGACGAAAAAAAGGTAAAATAAAGTGAACTATTATGATTTTGGAGAGATCGCGTATGAATAAGATCGCTGTTTTCTTTCGCAAATATGGGCATAAAATGCTGACCTTTCTGATCGGGCTGGTATTTTTGTCTTTTTGCGCATTTTTGCTGGTTATGGGCGTCAATCGCATCTATCATATGTTCAAGCCGGCGGATATTTACCTGGAAAATGTGGACCCGGATCTGATCTGGGAGGGCGCCGCCTTTGACGAGGTGCGTTCCTCCGGTCTGGAGGCGGGAACCGCCGATTATTTTGAACTGTATATTGCCAATTTCGTCCGGCAGGATTTCCCCGGCTTTACCGATCCCCTGGGACTGAATACCGACTATTTCGTGTCCTACGGTATTTGGCAGGCGATCAAGGTCAACGGGCAGGGGGTCTACAATATGAAGGAGGACGGCAGCTTCCTGATTCCCAAGTCAGATGTGGAGAAATATGCACTCTATAGTTTTGACTATGGTGGGAAGATCGAGCACCGCGATGTGGAGGTCTGCGGCGCCTTCGATTACGATTCCCTCAGTGACTGCTATCGGGTGGAGAGTGACGCGATGAACGGGACCTATATGGTGCCGAATGTCATTGATGTGAAATACGATGAGGAGACCCAGACCTATACCCTTACTGTGGATTGCTACTATCAGGAGGCGCTCAGCGAGGAGGATGCCACCCAGGATCCTACCAAGTTTGCCAAGCGGCTTTCCATTACCATGCGGAAGGTGGAGGAGGTCATGAACATCAATGATACGGAGACGAATGTGACCAATTATCTCTATACCTCTTGTGCGCTGGTGGATGAGACCATGTCCAGCGATACCACTACCGAAGAGGAGTAAATTTCAAAAAGAGTGACCGTCGGTTTTAATAGCCGGATGCCACTCTTTTTGTGTCATAAAGGAAAGTTATGCAAGAAAAAGAACGCAATTCGGCATACCGGGATTTCCGGATCAGTGCCTACCGAAAAAAATACGATATCGCGCTGATCTTCGGCGGAAAAAGCATCCCCTTCGGGACGCTGCTCAATCGGGCAGAGTATGCCTATAATACCTTCTGCCAGATGGGGCTGACCCCGGGCAGCCGGGTCTGCCTTTGGCTGCCTAATTGTCCTGACCTGCTGGCGAGTTTTTACGGTCTTTCCCGCTTAGGTGCCATCGGCGTTTTGGCGCATCCTCAGGATACCCCGCTGGAGCTGCGCCGGCAGATGGAAGCCGTTGGTGCGACCTTGCTGATCACTACCGAGGGGCGCTATGACGACTTCTGCCGGGAAGGGCAGCCGCTTCCGCCGGGGCAGGTCATCCTCTGCCGCCCGGAGAGCGATATGCGGGGCAGGGAACGTCGGCTGTACCGAGAAACAGAAACGCGCCATGAGGGCGAGACCAAGGGCTACCTTTTGGAGCAGTTGATGGCGGAAAACCGCTATAATGCGCTGGATATCCCCTTTGGCGACGATACCCAGGAAGCGGTGGTGCTTACCGGTACCAGCAGTTTTGTTCAGCCGAAATTCATCTCCTATCTGCCAGAGGAGCTGGCGGAGACATCGCTGGAATTCTGGCGGCGTAAGGAGCAGATACATACGGTCTATATTGAAAATTCCTTCGCCACTGAGGGCGGATTTTTGGCGGCGCACAGCGCCCTGACCACCGGACGGACGGTAATTTGGAGCGTAGGCGAACCCTATGAGCTTCTGAAAAAACAAAAACCGGATTATTTGATCGCTACGGAGGAATTCTTCTGGGAATTCCGCCAGCGTGCGGACTTTTTTGGCACCAAATGGAGAAACCTCCAGGGCGGCTGCCAGATCGGCAAAGAGCTGACTCCGATCATGGAAAAATTCGCCGGTCGCGCCATGGCTGCAGTGGGCGGAAAAGGGGTGCTGACCGGGGCTCCGGTGCCGCTGAAGGTGCGGAAGGAGAACCTCTATTTTATCAAGGACTATGCCATCCGCCTGGCGGATATGGAGCAGGTGCTCTCCCATATCCCGGGGATCGCCAAATGCCGCTGCCTGGCGGACGATGCCGGTATCCGGCTGCGGGTGCTGCCGGACGGGAAGGAGCCGGTCTCCTCACTGGGACGGAGCTTGGTCGCCTGCTGCAAGCAGGAGATGAACCCGGTCCACCTGCCGCGTACGGTGGAGTTTCGCTCAACTTTGTAAAAAAATACTTTACTAATAATATTTTTTATGCTATAATTATAAATCATTTATGTTGAAAGGAACGCAGCATGGGAACTGTCATCAGTATCGTTTCCGGTAAGGGCGGCGTAGGGAAGACCACCCTTTGCGCCAATCTTGCCTTTTCCCTGGCGCTGACCGGGCATTCTGTTATTGCCATCGATGGTGATATGGGTCTGCGTAACCTGGATATCCTGCTGGGGCTGGAGAGTAAGGCGCCCTATGATCTCTTGGATATCTTGGAGGGACGCTGCCCGGTAGGGCAGGCGATCGTGGCGCATGACGCGCTGCCGTCGCTGCACTTTATCCCCGGTGCGGAGGACTATACCGCTAAGCTGGACCGGGGTGCCTTCCGCCGGCTTTGTCGCTGGCTGGGAGACCATTATGAATATGTGCTGATCGACGCCCCCGCCGGTGTGGGCGAGGGCTTCCGGGATGTGCTGTACTGCGCTCAGCGCTGTATTGTGGTTTCCACTCCGGATCTGACTGCTGTTCGGGACGCGGGCAGGACCGCTGCTATTATTGCGGGTCTGCGCCCCATCCGTACCGAGTTGGTCATCAATAAGGTGCGTAAACAGATGATCAAAAAAGGTTATCTGCAGAATGTGGATCAGGTGATGGACTCCGTGTCGCTGCCGCTTTTGGGGCTGGTGCCCCACGATGACGAGGTGGTGATCTCCTCTAACCGAGGCGGGATCCTGCCCCAGAGCAAGTCGTTCACTGCCGAGGCGTTCCGGAATATCGCCGGGCGGCTGGAGGGGGAGGCGATCCCGCTGGCACCCTTCTGGAGAAAGAAATAAACAGTTGTTAAAAATGAAGTTAGGAGAATCGAAAAAAGATGAAGATCGCATTGATCGCCCATGAAAAGAAAAAAGAGTTGATGGTGCAATTTTGTATTGCCTATGCGGGTATCCTTGCCAAGCATAACCTCTGCGCCACCGCCACCACCGGGAACCTGATCTCGGATGCCACCGGGCTGGAAATTAATAAAGTTCTCAGCGGGCCCCACGGCGGAGAGGATCAGATCGCGGCGCGTATTTCCTATGGGGAGATCGATGTACTGCTCTTTTTCCGGGACTCTCTTACCCCCACGACCCGGGAGCGGGAGGAGTTGAATATCCTCCGGCTGTGCGACGTGCATAATGTCCCTGTCGCCACCAATATCGCCACCGCGGAGGTTATTATCATGGCATTAGAGCGGGGCGACCTGGATTGGCGGGAGCTCAATCACCAGTAAGTGAATACGATCCCTGCTCCCAGGTGAGCGGGGATTTACTCTGTATATATCGATGTTAAAAAAGGAGAAAAGGAAAGAAAATGGCTCAGATTTCAGCCCCGAAGGGCACGCAGGATATCCTGCCCCGCGACTCCGGTCGCTGGCTGCAGGTGGAGAATATTATAAGAGAACTTTGCGCCCAGTACGGCTTTAAGGAGATCCGTACCCCGGTGTTTGAACATACCGAGGTGTTTGTCCGGGGCGTCGGTGAGACCACCGATGTGGTGACGAAAGAGATGTATACCTTTGAGGATAAGGGCGGGCGCTCTGTGACTCTGCGCCCGGAGGGGACCGCCGGCATCGTCCGGGCGTTCGTGGAGAACGGTCTTTTCAATGAAGCCCTGCCAACCAAGCTCTATTATATGATCCAGTGCTTCCGTTATGAGAAGCCCCAGAAGGGGCGTTTAAGAGAGTTCCATCAGTTTGGGATCGAGCTGTTCGGTGCGCCGGACCCCATCGCGGATGCGACGGTGATCTCCTTGCCCTACCGCCTGTTCAAGAAGGTGGGGCTGAACGGCATTTCCCTGGAGCTGAACTCCATCGGCTGTAAGGAATGCCGCGGGAAGTACCGGGAGGCGCTGATCTCCTATTTTGAAAAGGACCGGGAAAAGCTCTGCCCCACCTGCCGGGAGCGCTTGGAAAAGAATCCCATGCGGATCCTGGACTGCAAGAGCGAGATCTGCCGGGAGGTCGCAAAGGACGCCCCGCTGATCACCGATTACCTCTGCGGGGATTGCGGTCAGCATTTCGCATCGGTCAAAGAATATCTGGATACTATGGGCATCGCATATAAGGTCAACCCCCGGATCGTTCGTGGGCTGGACTATTACAACCGTACTGTTTTTGAGTTCGTCAGCGACCAGATCGGCGCCCAGGGCACTGTCTGCGGTGGCGGACGGTACGACGGGATGACCGAGCAGTTCGGCGGCGCACCCCAGCCGGGGATCGGCTTCGCCATGGGTATGGAGCGGTTTATGCTGGTGCTGGAGCAGGCGGGCGTAGAGCTGCCTGCTGAGCGGGGCTGCGACCTCTTTTTGATTCCCTTGGGGGATCGCGCCTGCAAGGAAGTGGTCAAGCTGACCGCCGGGCTGATGGCGGACGGCGCTCGCGTGCAGTACGATCTGCTGCGTCGTTCGGTTAAGGCGCAGATGAAGTATGCCGATAAGATCGGCGCTGCCTGTACCGCTGTTATGGGTGACAGCGAGCTGGACGAAGGCAGCATCACTGTAAAGAATATGGTGGACGGACGTCAGGAAAAAATCGCGCTGAGCGCGCTGAATAGCAAGTGGCTGGAGGAATTTAGCAAATGAGAAGAACAGATTATTGCGGCAATATCACCCCCGAGCAGATCGGGCAGAAGGTAACGGTATGCGGCTGGGTCCAGCGTCAGCGGGACTTAGGCGGTCTGATCTTCATCGATCTCAGGGACCGTACCGGCTTGGTGCAGCTGCAGTTTGACGAGTCAGTCAATAAGGAAGCCTTTGATGTGGCGTTCGGCGTCCGCAGTGAGTATGTGCTGGAGGTGACCGGTACCGTCGCTAAGCGCGGCGGCGCTGTCAATGAGAACCTCAAGACCGGGATGCTGGAGATTTTGGCAGATACCGTAAAGGTCTGGTCCCGCGCAAAGACCCCGCCCTTTGAAATTGTTGAAAACAGTAATGTCAATGAGGAACTGCGTCTGAAATACCGCTTTTTGGACCTGCGCCGTCCCGATCTGCAGGGCAATATCCTGATGCGCCACCGCATCGCCAAGATCACCCGGGACTATTTTGATGAAAACGGCTTTATTGAGATCGAGACCCCCATGCTGATGAAGTCCACCCCCGAGGGTGCTCGGGACTATCTGGTTCCCAGCCGGATCCATCCCGGCAGCTTTTATGCGCTGCCCCAGTCTCCCCAGATCTATAAGCAGCTTTCCATGGTGGCGGGCTTTGACCGCTATATGCAGATCGCCCGCTGCTTCCGGGACGAGGACCTGCGGGCGGACCGTCAGCCGGAATTCACCCAGATCGACTTAGAGATGTCCTTCGTGGAGATGGAGGATGTACTGGGCATGGTCGAGGGCTTTATGGAGCGGGTGTTCCGCGAGGCACTGGGTAAGGAAGTGCAGCTCCCCCTGCCCCGGTTGACCTACCAGGAGGCTATGAACCGCTTCGGCTCCGATAAGCCGGACACCCGGTTTGGTATGGAACTTTTTGATATCAGCGATATCGCCAAGGATTGCGGCTTCGGCGTCTTCAGCGGTGCTGTTGAAGCCGGCGGCAGTGTCCGGGGTATCACCGCCGTGGGCGGCGCTGCTACCCTGACCCGCAAGGAGATCGATAAGCTGACCGAGCACGCCCGGGGCATTGGCGCCAAGGGGCTTGCCTTTATCCGTTGGATGCCGGAAGGGATCAACTGCTCTTTTGGCAAGTTCCTCTCTGAAACGGAGATGAAAGCAATTCTGGAACGATCCGGCGCCAAGGAGGGCGATGTGGTCCTGTTTGTGGCGGACGCCAAGAACAGCATCGTGCTGAATACCTTAGGTGCTCTCCGCTTGATCGTTTCCGATAAGCTGGGCGTCAAGAAAGAGGGCTACCAGCTGCTTTGGATCACTGAATTTCCCTTCTTCGATTGGGATGAAGATAGCAATTGCTGGGTCGCCATGCACCATCCGTTTACTTCCCCCATGGACGAGTGCCTGGAGTACCTGGAGACCGACAAGGCCAAGGTCCGCGCCAAGGCGTATGATCTGGTGCTCAACGGCGTGGAGCTGGCGAGCGGCTCCATTCGGATCACCGATCCTGAGCTGCAGGGCAGAATGTTTAATATGCTGGGTCTTTCCCCTGAGGAAGCCCACCAGAAATTCGGCTTCCTCACCGACGCCTTCCAGTATGGTGCCCCGCCCCATGGCGGCTTGGGCATGGGTCTGGATCGCTTAGTGATGCAGATGCTGGAGCTGAAGAACCTTCGGGATGTTGTGGCATATCCCAAGGTGCAGAATGCCTCTGAGCTGATGAGCAGCTGTCCTTCCGAGGTTTCTGAGGAGCAGCTCCGCGAGCTGGGCATCGCCATCGTCCGGCAGGAGAATTAACAGATTGTTTACAGCAGGAACTTAGGTTCTATGCTAAAATGAAATTGAAAAATCATACGCAAGGAGAACCCTTATGATCGAGGTAAAAAATATCGTCAAAAAATATGGCGATAAATACGCCGTCAACGATGTTTCCTTTAAGATCGAGACCGGCGAGATCGTGGGCTTTTTGGGACCCAATGGTGCCGGTAAGTCCACTACCATGAATATCCTGACCGGCTACCTTTCCGCCACTAGCGGAACGGCGATCATCGACGGTATTGATATTCTGGAAGATCCCACCGCCGCCAAACGGCTGATCGGCTTTCTGCCGGAGCAGCCGCCCCTCTATATGGATATGACTGTGAAGGAGTATCTGAACTTCGTCTATGACCTGAAGGGCTGTAAGTTCCCCCGCAGGGAGCACCTGGAGGAGATCTGCGAGCTCATCAAGATCACCGATGTCTATAACCGGATGATCAAGAATCTTTCCAAGGGCTACCGGCAGCGTGTGGGCTTTGCTCAGGCGCAGGTGGGCAACCCCCCGGTGCTGATCCTGGACGAGCCGACAGTAGGTCTGGATCCCCGTCAGATCATTGAGATTCGTAACCTCATTAAGCGTCTGGGCAGAAAGCATACAGTGATCCTCTCTACCCATATCCTGCAGGAGGTGCAGGCGGTCTGCGACCGGATCATCGTTATCAATAAGGGGCAGTTGGTTGCCGATGGCAACGCCGATACCCTTACATATAAGACTGCCGGCAACCGTCGGCTGGTCGCCCGTATCGCCGGCGGTAAGGCGGAGGTGAAAAAGGCGATCCGCGCCATGGACGGTGTTCTCTTTGTGGACGAGCTGGCGCAGAAGGAGCAGGGCACCAATGACTTCCTCATCGAGTGTCAGCCCAGCGTGGATATTCGTAAGCCTCTCTTCCGGATGCTGGCAGAGCATGGCTGGGTGTTGATGGGTCTCAAATCCATGGATATGTCCTTGGAGGATGTGTTCGTCAACCTGATCGCTAATGAAGGAGGTGTGGAGGAATGAGTGCTGTCTGGAAAAGAGAGTTACGCTCTTATCTCAAATCCCCGGTAGGCTATGTCTATCTCTTTTTGTATCTGATCATCGCCGGCACTTGCTTCAGCGTGTTTAACCTGGCAAGCTATAGCTCCGATGTTAGCTACTATTTCTTGTTCAGCTGCTATATCTTGATTTTGGTCGTCCCCATTCTGACTATGAAGCTCTTCCCCGAGGAGCGGAAGAATAAGACGGATCAGATCCTCATCACTGCCCCTATCAGCATTACCAAAATGGTGCTGGGCAAATTCTTCGCGGCATATACCATGTTTCTTATCAGTCTGATCCCCAGTATCTTCAGCATGGCGTTTCTCTATCTAAACGGTCATGTGGAGACCGGGATCCTCATCGGCAACTATATTGGCATCCTGCTGGTAGGTGCGGCGTATATCGCTATCGCCATGCTGATGGCGTGCATCACCGAAAGCCAGATCATTGCGTTTATGATGGGCTTTTTCACGCTGCTGATCTTTGCCATCTGCGATATTTTGAAAAATGTTATTAATGTGGGCTTTGTTACAAAGCT
Source organism: Eubacteriales bacterium (assembly GCA_045660845.1). Lineage (GTDB taxonomy): Bacteria > Bacillota > Clostridia > Oscillospirales > QAKW01 > QAKW01. Next base: position 20,903 of record JAZREO010000146.1, on the reverse strand, counting down.
GGTCAATGTGATCTCTGTCTCGACCCGCTTTGATAAGCTTTCCCAAGGTCTTTTTGATCTTTCTGCGATCTTCTATTTCATCAGCCTGACGGTGGTCTTCCTCTTTTTGATCATCCGTATTATTGATAAAAGGAGGTGGAGCTGATGGCTTTCGGCAAGAAAAAAGAAAGGCTCCCCGCTGAGAAGGGTTTATCCTTCTTCAAGAGCCGGAAATTCAAATACGGCTCGGTGGCGACCGGTCTGACTGTTGCGTTCGTGGCGGTGGTCATCATCGTGAATATCATCTTCTCTCTGCTGGCGGACGCCTATTCCTGGAAGTTGGATATGACCTCCTATGATCTTTATAGTATCTCCGATACCACCAAGCAGATCGTCAATGCCCTCACCAAAGAGGACAAGATCGAGTTGACCGTCATGTATAATGAGGACGATTATCCTGAGCAGTTCCGGGAGAGCATCAAGCGGTTTGCCAATCTTTCGGATAATATCACCTGTACCTATGTGGACCCGGATGTCAATCCCAATGCCCTGACCTCTTTTGGTGCGGAATACAGTATCACTGAGGGCGCAGTGGTGGTCCAAAACGGCGAGCGAATCCGTGTCATCGCCTTTACCGATATGTATGAGCAGGACAGCGATACCTACGCATTTACCTATAAGATCGAGGATCAGCTGGCGTCTGCGGTGCTGTATGTCACCAAGGAAGAGATCCCGCTGGTATACTTTGTCACCGGTCACGGTGAGGATGGGTACGACGCCTTTAAGAGCCTCATCGCGAATAATGGTGCGGATGTGGAGGAGGTCAAGCTCAATCAGCTGACCAGCTTCGACGATATGGCGCGAGTCATGGTTATCTGCGGTCCCGCGGTAGACTATTCCGAGACCGAGATCCGTATCTTGCAGGAGTTTCTGACAAACGACTATCGGTATCAGAGAGACCTGTTCTTCTTCTCTGATCCCGAATCCCCCGCCCTGCCCAATCTGGAAGCCTTTTTGGCGGAATGGGGCTTTGAGCTGGGTGATAATGTGGTCCTGGAATCGGATAATTATAGCGCGGCGACCTATGCCAGCTCCACCGAATCCGTTCCCCTTTATCTCATCCCCTCCTATACGGATGCGGAGGTGAGCGCTGTGACCGTAACTGCCGACTATCTTAGCGTGGTCCCTAATACCCGGTCAGTCAACCTGCTGTTTGAAAGCTCCGGAATCACCGAGACCGCCGCCCTGATGACGACCTCCGAGGAGTCCTATGCCAAGAGCTTTGATACCATCAACGCCGGCTACAATAAGGCAGAGGGCGATGCGGAGGGCCCCTTCAATGTGGCGGCTATCGCGACCCGTTATAAATATGAAAATAATGTGGCGGTGGAAAGCCATGTCTTTGTTGCCGGCTCGGTGGATATGCTGGGCGAGCATTATATATCTTATAACGGCAACGGTGCGTTCCTTTATAATGTCTATCAGATGATGGTGGATGAGGAGGAATCCCAGATCGTCGGCGCTTCTAAGGTCGCCACCTCCACTGCTATGACCCTGAATACCGCCACCGTGCGGTGGGGCTCCATCATCTTCATCGGTGTCATTCCTGTGATCTTCCTGGTTATCGGGTTGATCGTCTATATCCGGAGGAGATACTTATGATAAAGCGTTTAAGACCTCTTTTGATCTTGGCGGGCTCGGCGGTAGTGCTGGGCATGATCCTCTGGGTCCTGGTGGCGTTCGTGCTCCCTAAAGAGGACGCGGGCGAGGAAAAGGGCAACTCCGTTGTTCTGATGGAGGCGGATCTCTCGGAGGCAGACTCCATCGAGATCAAAAACACCTTCGATGAATATACCTTGGTCAAGCAAGCCATTGGCTCCTATTATGTGGAGGGCAAAAAGGGTTATACCGTCAGCAACGATTCGGTTCTTTCTCTATTGGAGAAGGTGGGCAGCCTGACCGCTACTAAAAAGGTCATCGATTCCCCCTCCCAGGAGCAGCTGGAAAGTTACGGACTCAAGACCCCTTACGGTACTGTCAAGGTCGCCGATGGGGAGGAGAACTATACCTTCCGTTTCGGTACCACCTCTTCTTCCGGTAACTACTATGCCCAAATGGAGGGCGATCCCGCTGTCTATTTGGTAGATGCTACCGTACCCGATGTGGTGCTGCTTTCCCGCTACCAGTTTTATTCCAATGCGCTGATCGCATATACCGGCGAGACAGAGGAACTGGAAAAACTGACGGATATGACCATCGGCGGCAGCAAGCGGGAGCAGGATATCGTCATTAAGATAAATGAGCTGGACGACGATGAGGTCGGTGCCTCTTATACGATGACCGCGCCCATCTATCAATCCTTTTCCAGCGCCGTCCTGACCGAGCTGACCGAGCTGCTGTCCGCTTTGAGCACCAGCTCTGTGGTGGGCGATGATACCGGCGCTGAGTCGCTGAAAAAATTTGGACTGGACGATCCCCAGTATATTTTTTCCTATGTTTTGGATGGGAAAACAGTTACCGTCCACTTTGGTAAGGTTACTGAAAATGGGTATCAGTATTGCTATGTCCCCGGCGGAAAGTTCATCCATTCGGTGGAAGCGACCCGTACCGAGTGCCTGGGCGAGTCCCTCAAGGCGTACTGCGAGGATATGATCTATACCCGCGCTGCGGACGCCCTTTCCCATATCACCATCAGCGGTGGCGGCAAGTCCTATGAGGTCGTCATCGGCGATGTGATCGATGAAGAGGGGAACTTCTATGTCACCATCAATAATAAGCAGGTGGATAGCGAACTGTTCTCTGATTTCTATGCTCATATTCTGACTATCGGCATCACCGATCTGGGCGAGAAGGGGGAAAATAATACTCCCTACCTCACCCTCACCTTTACCTTGAAGGATGGTACCAAGGAGGTCATGAAGTTCTATTCGGTCTCCGAGCTGAAGTGCTTTGTGGAACTGAACGGCACCGGGCATTTCTGGGTCAGTACCCTGAATGTGGATAAGATCCTTTCCAATGCTCAGAAGCTCTATGACGGCGAAGTGATCTCGCTGGAGTGGTAAAGGCGGTTCTATCATATTATAAGGAAAAAAGTCTTGCATTTTTTGAAATAATGTGGTAAACTAATTATAGATTTAATACCAAGGAGGTTCGTTTGACGCGAACCTCTTTCGTTTTGGAAAGGAGACCCTATGAAGGAAAGTATCGCAACCAAGGTGGAAGCGCTGGCAGCGCCGGTAGCGGAAGACTTGGGATACACATTGTTTGATGTGGAATATGTCAAAGAGGGACCGGACTTCTTCCTCAGGCTGTTTATCACCAAGGAAGATGGCATTGCCATTGAGGACTGCGAGGCCATGTCCCGCGCCATCGATCCTCTGCTGGACGAGGCGGATCTGATCAAGGATCATTATTATCTGGAGGTCTCCTCAGTAGGGCTGGACCGTCCTTTGAAAAAGGAAAAGGATTTCCGCTATTTCATGGGCGAGCCTATCGAAGTCAAGTTGTTCCGTCCCCTGGAGGGCAGCGACTATTGGGTCGGTCAGTTGACCGGCTATGAGGACGGACATTTTTCAATCGATGCCAAGGGCAAGGTGCTGGAACTTTCCGTCAAGGACGCGCGACTGATCCGTCCTTGGATAGAGTGGGGAAAATAATCCGAAACCGCCTCAAAGCGGCATATTTCGGTGCCTTTTACCCACTATAGACTTTTCATAATATTTAGGAGGATAGAATAAAAAGAAATGAAGAACGCAGAATTTTTTAAAGCATTGGATCTGATCGAGGCGGAGAAGGGAATCCCCGCGGACTACATGATCGAGAAGGTAGAAGCCGCCCTGCTGGCAGCCGCCAAGCGTGCCTATGGGACATCCGATAACGCGGAAGTGGTGATCAACCGGGAAAAGAACGAGATCAAGCTGATGATCAAAAAGATCGTGGTGGAGGAAGTGACTGACCCGGCTCTGGAGATCACTCTGGAGGAGGCCCACGATACGGTATCCAAGCGGCTGAAATTAGGCGATGAGGCCAAGATGGAGATCAAGACGAAGGAGTTTGGACGCATCGCCGCCCAGAACGCCAAGCAGGTCATCATCCATGGCATCCGCGACGGCGAGCGAGGTCTTTTGTATCAGGAATTCAATAGTAAGGAATGTGAGATCATTACCACCACCGTCAACCGGGTGGAGCCCAACGGTAACGTCATTCTGGATATCGGTAAGAGCCAGGCAATGCTGATTAAAAATGAGCAGATCCCCGGCGAGGTACTGAACCCCGGTGATTTTGTCAAGATTTATGTCGTAGAGGTCCGCTCCGCCCAGAAGGGTCCCCAGGTGCTGATCTCCCGGACCCATCCCGGTCTGGTGAAGCGCCTGTTTGAACTGGAGGTGCCCGAGATCTTTGACGGTTCTGTCGAAGTCAAGGCGATCGCCCGCGAAGCGGGCAGCCGGACCAAGATCGCGGTCTATTCTGAGGATGAAAATGTCGATCCCGTGGGCGCCTGCATTGGTAGCCGCGGTATGCGTATCACTAAGATCTGCGAGGAGCTGAAAGGCGAAAAGGTGGATGTCATCCGCTATAGCGAGGATCCTGAGGCTTATATCGCCTCCGCGCTGGCACCTGCCAAGATCCTCAGCGTTGCTGCCGACGATGCCACCCATACCTGCGTGGTGGTGGTCAGCGACGATCAGCTTTCTCTTGCCATCGGTAAGGAGGGGCAGAACGCCCGCCTGGCTGCTAAGCTGACCGGCTATAAGATCGATATCAAGCCGCTCTCCAAAGTAGGTGAGTAAGCATTGGCAAAAGAACGCAAAATACCTATGCGGATGTGCCTGTGCTGCCGGGAAATGAAGGCAAAGCGGGAGCTGGTCCGTGTGGTACTCAATAAAGAAGGCGAGATCGCTGTGGACCTGACCGGAAAAATGCCGGGTCGGGGTGCATACCTCTGCCGGGAACCGGAATGTGTCGGAAAGCTGACCAAGACCCGGGCATTGGACCGGGGCTTCGGCCGGGCAGTACCGGAGGCGGTCTATGAACGGCTTCAAAAGGAGCTGGTCGCAAGTGAATAAATTTTTATCAACGCTGGGTCTTGCCCGTCGGGCGGGAAGGCTCACCTATGGCTTTGATATGGTAATGGCAGGGCTGGATCAGACGCACCTTCTGCTGCTGGCGGAGGATTGCGCACCGCGCACCTGCAGAAATGTGGAGGCAGCCGCCGGGGAATGGAAGATCCCGGTTCGTCGCCTGCCCTATACCAAGGACCAACTTGGCGTCAGTATCGGGACCAAGCCGGTGGGGATCATCGGGGTCGCTGATCGGGGATTTGCCCGCAGCCTGGCGCAATCTATTGAAGGGGGTAAATAATATTGGATCAGAAATACAGAGTGCATGAATTTGCAAAGGATTTCAGTTTGAAAAGCGCTGAAATCATGGAGCTTTTGGATCAGCTGGAAACCAAGGAACGCACCCATATGGCGGTGCTGACCCAGAGAGAGCTGGACTATCTTTTTAATCACTATACCAAGAAAAATGAGGTCAAAGACTTCAATGCTTATTTTGAGCTGGCGAACCGCCCGGATCCCGAAGGGAAGAAGCCGGAAGTGCCTAAGGTCGAGGCTCCTAAAAAGGAAGAGCCCAAAAAGGAAGAGCCTCAAAAGACCGGGCCCCGGCTCATCTCCAAGGCAGAACCTCAAAAGGCAGAGCCCAAAAAGACCGGCCCCCGGCTCATCTCCAAGGCGGAGCCGCAGAAGCCTGCCGAAAAGCCGGCGGCGCAGCAGCCCAAGCCTGGTCCTGTGAAACCGGTTCAGCCGCCTAAGAAGAAGGAAAAAGGTCCTCGCCAGGTGCAGAACTACGAGCGCACCGTCCGGGTGGTGGATACCCGTACCCAGGATGTCAACCTGGGCAAATATGATGATAAGCTGATGGATCTGGCAAGCAGCCATGAGTCCCGTAATACCTTCGGCGCATCCAAGCAAAAGATCCAGAAAAAGAAGGATTGGCAGCGCCAGGGTCAGTACGGTGCTAAGAAGAAGAAGGAAACGGAGGCGGAGCGCTTGAAGCGGATCGAGCTGCAGAGAAAGCAGGCAAAGATGAAGATCCTGGTGCCCGATGAAATTTCCGTCGGCGAGCTGGCATTGCGGATGAAGGTCAATGTGGCGCAGGTGGTCAAAAAGCTGATGTCGCTCGGCATCATGGCAGCGGCCTCCCAGATCATCGACTATGATACCGCGTATCTGGTAGCAGAAGAGTTCGATATCAAGGTAGAAAAGGAGATCATCCTCTCCATCGAGGATCGCCTGATCGACGATCGTGAGGACGATGCTGCAGAGCTGCAGAAGCGCTGCCCCGTCGTTGTCGTCATGGGTCACGTAGACCATGGTAAGACCTCTCTCTTGGACGCCATTCGGGACACCAATGTTGTCAGCGGCGAAGCAGGCGGCATTACCCAGCATATCGGCGCTTATAAGGTTAAGTGTAACGGTGAGGATATCACCTTCCTGGACACCCCGGGTCATGCGGCGTTTACCGCTATGCGTGCCCGCGGCGCCCTGGCAACGGATATTGCGATCCTGGTGGTGGCTGCCGACGACGGCATCATGCCCCAGACCGTAGAGGCGATCAGCCATGCCAAGGCGGCAGAGATCCCCATCATCGTTGCCATCAATAAGATGGATAAACCCGCGGCGAACCCGGACCGTGTCATGCAGGAACTGACGGAGCATGAACTGGTCCCCGAGGCATGGGGCGGTGATACCATCTGCGTACCGGTATCTGCTTTGAAGCATGATAATATCGATACCCTGCTGGAAATGGTTCTGCTGGTTGCCGAAATGAGAGATTTGAAAGCCAACCCCAACCGTCTGGCAAAGGGTACTGTGGTAGAAGCCAAGCTGGATAAGGGCCGCGGCTCTGTTGCCACCGTGCTGGTGCAGAACGGTACTTTGAATATGGGCGATATCATCATCGCCGGTACGGCTGTCGGTAAGATCCGCGCCATGACCGACGATAAAGGCAGAAAGATCAAGACTGCCGGTCCCTCTACCCCTGTGGAGATCATTGGTCTTGCAGAGGTGCCCCAGGCTGGCGATAATTTCTTCGTTGTAGAAGATGAGCGTCTTGCCCGCGAACTGGCGGATCAGCGTAAGAACGATCAGAAGCTGGCTGCCCAGAATCAGTATAAGGTCTCCCTGGACGATCTCTTCTCTCGGATCCAGGAGGGCAATATGAAGGATCTGAATATCATCGTCAAGGCTGACGTGCAGGGCTCTGCCGAAGCAGTCAAGGCTTCTCTGGAGAAGCTGACCAATGAGGAGGTCCGCGTCCGCGTCATTCATAACGGCGTTGGCGGCATCAATGAAAGCGATGTCATGCTGGCGGAGGCTTCCGGCGCGATCATCGTCGGCTTCAATATCCGCCCCGATGCCAATGCCAAGGCATCCGCTGAAAAGGCAAATGTGGATATCCGGCTGTACCGCGTGATCTATGATTGTATCGAGGAGATCGAGGCAGCCATGAAGGGTATGCTGGCACCCAAGTTCAAGGAAGTTGTATTGGGTACTGCCGAGATCCGCCAGACCATCAGAGTCTCCGGCGTGGGCACCGTCGCCGGCTGTTATGTTAAGAGCGGTAAGCTGGTGCGTAATGCCTCTATCCGCTTGATCCGCGATAATATCGTCATCTTTGAGGGTGCTCTGGCATCTCTGAAGCGGTTTAAGGACGATGCAAAAGAGGTCCTGGAAAACTATGAATGTGGTCTGACCATTGAGAACTATAATGACCTGAAGGAAGGCGACATGGTCGAGGCCTATGAAATGCAGGAGATTAAAGAATAATGGCGCATCGTATTGCACGCGTAAATGAGGAGATCCGCAAGGAACTGGCGCGGATCCTTCCGACTGTGAAGGATCCGCGGGTCCCCTCGCTGATTTCCATTACAGCGGTGGAAACCACCGGTGATTTAAAAGAATGTAAGGTCTTCGTTTCCGCTCTGATGGGAGACGAAAAGGAGATGCTCCGGGGGCTGAAGTCCTCCGGCAGCTATATCCGGGGCGCCCTGGCGCGGAATTTAAAGTTGCGCTATACCCCGGAGTTGAGCTTCCATGCGGACCCGTCCATCAAGTACGGGATGCATATCAATCAGAAGCTCCATGAGCTGGGGCTCGACGGCACCGGCGAGGAAAAAGACGATGAGCAGGAGTAATTCACTCATCGAAATAGCAACATTTTTGAAGGGTCAGCAGCAACTGACCCTCCTTTGCCATGTCCGCCCGGACGGGGATACCTTAGGTTGCGCTTTTGGTCTGAAAGCCGTCCTTGAGGAGCTGGGCAAGAGTGTGAGAGTCCTCTGCGCTGACTCGGTTTCCCCCCGCTATCGCTTTTTGAGCGAGGGGGCGGAGGAACTCACCGGTCAGCCTGAGGGCGCCATCGTTTGCCTGGATATCGCCTCCCCCGAAATGGCAGGCGATTATAAGGAACTGGCGCTGCGGGCGGATGTGGTCATCGACCACCATGCCACCAATCCCGGCTACGGTAAGCTGAACTATGTAGACGGAGAAGCGGCGGCAGCCGGGGAAATTATGGTAGAACTGGCAAAGCTGCTGGGGACGCTGCCCCAAAAGGCGGCAGTGTATTTTTACACCGCCATTGCCACCGATACCGGCTGTTTTAAATACGGCAATACCACCGCCCGCACCCACCGTATGGCGGCGGAGCTGGCGGAGTGTGGCATAGACCTGGCTGGACTGAATAAATGGTTGTTCCAGACCAAGCGTAAGGCGGAGTTTGAACTCAATCGCCTTGCCATGGAGACCATCCGCTATTTTGCGGGGGAGAAGATCGTTTCCATGCGGATCTCCCGGCAGATGCTGGCGGAGACCGGCGCAGGAGCAGATGAGCTGGAGGTGATCTCCTCGCTGCCCATCCAGATCGAGGGCGTGGCGGCTGCCGCCACCTTCAAGGAGCTGGAGGATGGCAGCTATAAGGTCTCCCTGCGTACCAATGGCACTGTCCATGGCGGTGAGGTCTGCGCCCTGTTTGGCGGCGGCGGCCACCGGCAGGCGGCGGGTTGCTCTATGTCAGGAGATTATGCAGAGGTGGAACAGAAGATGATCGACGCCTTGGAAAAGGCTTTGGAGCAGGCGGAATGAACGGACTGTTTTTAGTAGATAAACCGGCGGATATGACCTCCTTCGGTGTGGTGGCGCGGCTGCGCCGCTTGACCGGGGAAAAGTGCGGGCATAGCGGAACTCTGGACCCTCTCGCTACCGGGCTTTTACCGGTGATGGTGGGCAAGTCCACCAAGCTTTGCGAGCTGTTTACCGCTGGCAGAAAGGGCTATATCGGGACCCTGCGTTTCGGTCTTTGCACCGATACAGGCGATATTACCGGTCAGGTGCTGGGAGAGCAGGAGGGGATGCCCTCTGAGGAGGAGCTGCAGGCGATCCTGCCGCAGTTCAAGGGACTCATCCAGCAGCGCCCCCCGGCGTATTCCGCCATCAAGGTAAATGGAGTCCCCCTCTATAAGCTGGCGCGCGCCGGCAAGGAGGTAGAGGTTCCTGCCCGGACGGTGGAGATCCACCGACTGGAGCTGGTCTCTTACGACGCGGAAAAGCAAGAGGCTGTTTTGGAGGTGGATTGCTCCAAGGGTACATATATCCGCAGCCTTTTTATGGATATCGCTGAGTCGGTAGGGTGCCTTGGGACCATGTCTGCCCTGCGGCGTACAAAATCCGGGCGGTTTTCCGTGGCGGACGCCATTCCGCTGGAGGAATTAATGGCAATGCTGGAGCAGGGCGATACCGGGCGGCTGATCTCTCCGGAGCAGGCGCTGGACTTTCTGCCTCGCTTTGAGCCCCAGGATTTCTTTGCAACCTTAATGAGAAACGGCTGTGAGATCGCTGTAAAAAAATTAAAGAATGTCCCCGCCGGGCTTTGTACCGTCTATCGGTATGAGGAGCTGATCGGTCTGGGGCATCAATTCGAAAAGGATGGAGAGACCTTATTCAAGGTCGTAACGCATTTATGGCAATAAACCATATCATCGCAATCGGAGATTTCGACGGCGTGCATCTGGGGCACCAGGAGATCCTTCGCCAGCTTAAGGAGTGGGCGGAGTCCCTCCACGCGGAACCGCTGGTCCTCTCCTTTGATACCAATGCCAAGGGCAGGAGACTTATTTCAGAGGACCGAGTCAAGGCTTGGTATTTCCGGCAATACGGAGTGGAGCATTGGCAGACCCTTTCTTTCGAGGGGTGGAAGGATGTATCGGCAGAGGACTTTACCGAGCAGTTCCTAAAAGGAGAACTGAATGCGGTGGGTCTGGTCTGCGGACAAGACTTCCGGTTCGGCAAGGATCGGGCGGGCAATGAATTTACCCTCATCAGCCGGGGAATTGCCGTCAAAAAATTAAAGAATGTCACCGCCGACGATGTTCGCATCAGTTCCTCCGCCATCCGTAAGGACCTGGAGGAAGGAAACTTGGAGCGGGCGGAGAAGCGGATGGGTCATCCCTTCTGCCTGATGGGTGAGGTTTGCCATGGTAAGGGTCTTGCCCGCCAGTTCGGGTTGCCCACTGTCAATCTTGAAATCTCAGACCGGCAGTTGCTGCCCCCCTTCGGGGTCTATGCCGCCTGGGCGGAGGTGGACGGTATCCGCTATCCGGCAGCCGCCAATATCGGCGTTCGTCCCACGGTGGAAAATGAAGGACGTCCCAATTTAGAGGCGCACCTGCTTTGTGAGGTGCCGGACCTCTATGGGAAAGAACTCCGGGTGGAGCTGAAATCTTATCTTCGCCGGGAAAAGAAATTTGATAATCAAGAGCAATTATTTTTGCAGATCCAAAAGGATGGGGAACAGAGTAAAGCAAGATTGGAGATGCTGAAATGAGAAAGAGATGGAGCGCCCTTCTGCTGATGGTCGCCCTGCTTTGCAGCCTGACCGGGTGCAAGGGAGAGGTGGCTTCCGGAGAGCGAGAGGAGAGTGCCGGCACCGGCTATGGCGTTACCCAAAAGAGTGTGCTGACCCTGCAGGACCTTTATTTCCTGCGTCCCGGTACTGCCCGGGATGAGGTGTCCGGCGCCCTGGGTAGCCCGCTATCCTACGCCCTTACTGAGAGCGATACGGATACCTACCGACTGACCGACGGCGAAACGCTGGTGCTGACCTATAATGAAAATGAAAAGATCACTGCGGCGGTCTTTACCGATACTTCCGGTAAAAAGCAGGACTTTTTCAGTTATCTGAATAGCCTGGGGATTCTCAAGAACTATCATTCCGCCGGCGAGTTGGAGGAAGAAGAGGAGCAGACCCCGGAGCAGGAGGAGCCGGTTGAAAAACCGCAGACCCAGCCGATCATCAATACCGATAGCGGCTATTTTTCCACCAAGCGCTATCGCTATGAAATGGTGGAGCAGCTTCTCAAGGAAGGCGTGGAGCGGGAAACGGTAGTCTCTGCGCTGGGCAGACCCAATAGCTTCAGTTCGGTGAAATTTGCCGAAGATAGCTATATTATTGATGTCTATGTAATGGAGGACGGCAGCAGCCTGCTCTTGGACTACGGCTATACTCGTACCGCCCTGCGGGCGGTGCAGAAGGTCAAGGGCTCTGAGGTCTCCACTTATCTTGGAACCTGGGGGCAGGCAGAAAAGCCGGACGGCTTTGTCCGCTATACCCGCAACCAGTCGGTGTTCAATACCCTTAAAAAGAACACCAAGCCATCGGAGATCTACCTGCGGTTCGGAGAACCGGACTGGCTGGAGGGCAGTGCTGACCGCTATCGGGACGCTTATATGCTCCTCAACGGCGGAGTGCTGTATCTGGACTTCGGTGCCGATCATGCCGGACTGACTGCAGCGGTGCTGCAAAAGTCGGATGGCTCGGTGGTCAACTATACACTCAAATAAGAGGTAAGAGATGAAAAAAACCTTTGCATTTGCGGCAGTTTTAGTGCTACTTTTCACCCTGACCGGCTGCAAAAAAACAAAAGAAGACCTGAAGTTTTACGTCATTCCCGGCGAGGAGGTCTCCGCTGAGATGGGCGACGAAGTCCTGCTGAACATTGCAAAAACCGAAGGAAGGGTTGCCTTTACCGGGGCGGATATTGCCGGCTGGCTTTGGGAGGAGCACCGGGTGCAGCTCAAGAATGTATCGGTGGTAGGCGGCGCCAAGGATGGCGGAAGCACCTTTTTTCAAGCGGAGGCGGAGGACTGCTTTGTTCTTGCTATCGGCAACCGGGTGATCTATGCCGGGGGCTTTGCCCCTTCGTCCGGCTCGGTCCGTGCTACCCGCAACCCGTATATCCAGGACGGTGCCGCTGATACCTTCTATCTGCTCTGTGACCGGAAGTATGGGGAGGGGGAGGACCCCCGTACCAATTCCTACCTTTATGATTATCTGACCGACCAGCAGCTGCTGGTCTCCACGATTCAAACCGTTAAGAACTGATCTGCGTCGGGCTGCATAAAAAATATAGGATTTTTTATGCATCCCTACGAACCTTTTTCTTTTCTTTGACAATTCAAATGTTTTCTTTTAAACTAATTAATCAGTCAATTAGACTTCATAAGCAAAGGAGCTGATAAAATGGCACCTCCTCTCCCCGGCGGGCGGCGCGGACCGCGCCCGGAATTAACGGAAGAAGAAAAGAAAAATGCCCCGAAGCTGACCTGGGGCTTGGCAAAAAGAATTTTGTCCTGGCTGCGTCCCTATTTGCTGCATTTGGGGCTGGTTTTGCTTTGTATCACCGCCGCCGGCTGTTTAGGAGTCGTCCCCTCTTTGCTGACCGGACGGATGATCGACGACGGTCTTTATGGCGGGGATGTGGGGCTTTTGATTCGACTGGCAGCCGTTTCCCTTTTAGTGCTGATCGTTTCCAATGTGATCTCCGCCGGTGAGGTCTATCTCACGACCTGGATCGGGCAGCATGTCACCTTTGATATGCGCAATAAAATGTATGCCCACCTGCAAAAGATGGGGCACCGCTTTTTTACCTCCAATATGCAGGGCGACATTATTACCCGCATGACCGAGGATATTGGGGGAGTGCAGTCGGTCATCGCCAGTACCTTCTTGAATTTTTTCAGCAATTGTGCCACTGTCATCATCGTGCTGATCACTCTGTTCCAGAAGAACTGGATCCTGGCATTGATCAGTATTGCCATGGTGCCGCTGCTGGTATTTCCCACCAGGATAGTGGGAAAAAAGCGCTGGCAGATCGCCGACGCTACCCAAAAGCAGCGGGATAAATCCAATCAGATCTTGAATGAGACCCTAAGCGTTAGCGGGCAGCTGTTGGTCAAGCTGTTTACCAATGAACAACGGGAATATGATGCCTATGAGGCGATCAATAAGGAGTCTACCCGCCTTGCCATTAAGGAACGGTTGATGGGGCTTTGGTTCTGGCGTACTCTCCATGTTCTCAGAGGGATCGTGCCGCTGTTGCTCTATGTGGCGGCGGGTCTGGTGATGTTCAAATTAGGTCATTCGAATCTGAGCGTAGGCGATGTGACCGTCATCGTGTCCCTGGTCAATAAGCTGCACCATCCGGTGGATCAGTTGCTGAATATCCAGGTGGATGTGATCCGATCCATGGCGCTCTTTGGTCGTATATTTGAATATTTCGATCTCAAGCCGGAGGTGGAAAACCCGGTGGACGGCTATCAGCCGGACATGGTCCGGGGCGATATCGCTTTTGAAGATGTGCATTTTTCCTATTCGCCGGAAAAGGAATTGCTCCGGTCGATCCATTTCCGAGCAGATGCCGGTAAGACGATTGCTATCGTCGGTGCCAGTGGCAGCGGGAAATCCACGCTGGTCAACCTGATCCCCCGCCTCTATGATGTGCAGAGCGGCAGTGTGACGTTGGACGGGGTGGATCTCAGGGAATGGGATCTGACCACCCTCCGCCGGCAGGTGGCAGCGGTAACCCAGGAGACCTATCTCTTTAACGATACCATCCGTGCCAATCTGCTCTATGCCAAATACGACGCCACCGACGCGGAGCTGGAGCAGGCGTGCCGGGATGCCAATATCCATGATTTCATCATGACCCTGCCCCAGGGCTACGATACCGAGGTAGGCAACCGGGGCTTTAAACTCTCCGGCGGTGAAAAGCAACGCATTTCCATTGCCCGGGCGATTTTGAAAGATCCTAAGGTGCTGATCTTGGACGAAGCCACCTCCTCGCTGGATTCCATATCCGAAAGTCTGATCCAGGAAGCCATCGGCCCGTTGCTTCGTGGGCGGACCTCCATTGTCATCGCTCATCGTCTGACGACGGTGCTGGCGGCAGACGAGATCCTGGTGATGAAGGAGGGGCAGATCGTAGAGCGGGGCTGCCATGCAGACCTGGTGGAGCAGAGCGGTGTCTACCGAGAGCTCTATGAGACCCAGTTCCGCTACGCCCTGGATGACTATGAAAAGCGCAAAGCGGAGGTCATCCCAGAAGATTAAGAAAAGCAAAGAGGAGATGCTTCTCGCATCTCCTCTTTGATATTTAGTATTGCCGCCGGGACTCAGTAGTCCTTCAATAGGCGACGGATATGACTGATGATCAGCAGAAGATCTTCTTCGTTGAGATTCTGCATTTCACCGAGGGCAGTCTGGATTAGGGTGGGGTACTCTGTCCCTTCGTCAAAAAATTGCTGGGGGGTCACGCCGAAATAATCGCAGATCGATAAAAATTCCGAAAGGGGCGGCAGCGCCTTGCCCGACGAAATATTGTATACATAACTGCGACTGTGACCAAGATCGTAGCTCATGCGATACTCGGAAACGCCCTTCTGAATACGGAGCTGTGTGATCCGGTCACGAATAAATTTCGTATCCATCTCTTCTCACCTCACTTATCTATATTTTAATCAATTAAAGTGCATTAGTATACAAAAAAAATACGCTTTTATATAAAAATTAGTTAAAAAAATTCGTTAACTTTGATTTTTTATAATATTATGGATAAAATTGGATTAAAAAATCCACCAAAATATAAACAGAATAGATGTTTATTTTTGTCTTTGTAATGCGTTGACGATAAGGGGAGTTTTTGCTATAATTAAATAGTTAACTATTTCAATGGAGGTATCTCATGTTCAAAAAACTCGCGGGCTGCATTCGTGAGTATAAGACCGCATCCATCCTGTCCCCGGTGATCGTGATGCTGGAGGTCGTTATCGAATGTATCATTCCTTTTTTGACAGCCGAGTTGGTCAATGAGATCAAAGCAGGCTGCGAACTGAATGTGATCTTGAAATTCGGCGTTATCCTTTTGGTGATGGCGCTGCTTTCGCTGACTTGCGGCGGTCTGGCAGGGCATTTTTGCGCCACCGCCGCCTGCGGCTTTGCCAAGAATCTGCGGAAAGATCTGTTCTATAATGTCCAGCGTTTTTCCTTCGGCAATATTGACCGTTTTTCCACCTCCAGCCTGGTCACCCGTCTGACCACCGACGTGGCGAATGTGCAGATGGCATATATGATGCTGGTCCGTACCGCCTTCCGTGCTCCCTTTATGATGATCTTTGCCTTCTTCATGGCGTTCTATATGGGCGGGAATATGGCATGGGTGTTTGTGGTGGTGATGCCGATCCTGGGCTTTGGGCTGTTGATGGTCGCCCGCAAGGCGATGCCTATCTTCCGTAAGGTATTTCGTAAATATGATAACCTCAATAACTCTGTCCAAGAGAATATCCAGGGCATGAGGGTGGTCAAAGCCTATGTCCGGGAGGAGCGGGAGACCGAGAAGTTCGCCGCCGCCTCGGAGGATGTAGCGCAGGACTTTACCCGCGCCGAGAAGATCCTGGCGCTCAATAATCCGCTGATGCAGCTTTGCCTGCATATCATTATGCTGGTGGTCGTCTTCTTCGGCTCCCAGCTGATCATCCGTACAGGCGGTGAAGCGCTGGATGTAGGTCAGCTTTCCGCCCTGCTGACCTATGGGATGCAGATCCTGATGAGCCTGATGATGCTTTCCATGATCTTCGTTATGCTGACCATGTCCGCCGAGTCCGCCCGCCGGATTGTGGAGGTGCTGGACGAGCAGAGTATGATCCAAAACCCCGCCGCTCCCCGCTTTGAGGTGGCAGACGGTGCTTTGGACTTCGAGGGTGTTAGCTTTAAGTATTCCGAAAAAGCGGAGCAGTTTGCGCTGCAGGATATCGACCTGCATATCAGATCCGGGCAGACTGTGGGGATCATCGGCGGTACCGGCAGCAGTAAGACAACGTTGATCCAGCTCATCTCCCGCCTTTATGATGTGACAGAGGGCACTATCAAGGTAGGGGGCGCGGATGTCCGGGAATATGACCTTCAGACCCTGCGTAACCAGGTTGCGGTGGTGCTGCAGAAGAATGTGCTGTTCTCCGGCACTATTAAGGAAAATCTCCGCTGGGGTAACCGGGACGCCACCGATGAGGAGTTGATCCGCGCCTGCAAGCAGGCGTGCGCCCATGATTTTATCAGTAAGTTTCCCGATGGGTATGATACGCATATCGAGCAGGGCGGCACCAACGTGTCCGGCGGGCAAAAGCAGCGCCTTTGCATTGCCCGTGCCCTGCTAAAGAAACCTAAGGTCTTGATTTTGGACGACTCTACCAGCGCGGTGGATACTCATACCGACGCCATGATCCGTAAGGCGTTCCGGGAAGAGATCCCCGGCACTACCAAACTGATCATCGCCCAGCGCATCTCCTCGGTGGAGGATGCGGACCTGATCGTGGTGATGAACGGCGGTAAGATCGACGATATCGGTACCCACGCGGAACTGCTGGAACGCAATGAGATCTATCAAGAGGTCTATACTTCTCAGAATAAGGGAGGTGAGCAGGATGCCTAGGAAAACCGATACCCGTCCTCCTATCAAGGTGCCTAAGGGAACCTTGATGCGGGTGCTCAAGCAACTTTTTAAGGACTATCCCGTTCACCTGACGGTGGTGCTGATCTGCTTGCTCATAACCGCCGTCTCCAGCACCATGCCTGCTATTTTTATGGGTCAGACCGTCACCTTAGTGGAGGAGGGGCTGGTCAAAGGCATGGACGGGGTGTATGGCGGCATCGTCCGCATCGCGGTTACCCTGCTTTGTATCTATGCTGTCTCCTTGACCTGCTCCTTCACCTATAACCGGCTGATGGCGATCGTCACCCAGGGCTTTCTCAATAAGATGCGCCAGCGGATGTTCCGCGGGATGCAGCGCCTGCCCATCCGGTACTTCGATACCAATACAAACGGCGATATCATGAGCCACTATACCAACGATATCGATACCCTCCGCCAGCTGGTCTCCCAGAGCTTGCCCAATATGGTCACCGCGGCGGTGGTCATCGTCATGGTGGTCTCTATCATGTTCTATTATAGCATTTGGATGACCCTGGTGATATTCCTTGGTGTGCTGGCAATGCTGTTCGTCACCAAAAAGGTGGGCGGAAATAGCGCCCGCTATTTTGTCCGCCAGCAGCAGTCCATGGGTAAGATGGAGGGCTTTGTGGAGGAGATCATGAACGGTCAGAAGGTGGTCCAGGTCTTCTGCCATGAGGAGGAGTCCAAAAAGGACTTTGACCGTTTGAATGAGCAGCTCTTCAAGGACGCGGAAAGCGCCAATAAATTTGCCAACATCTTAATGCCCATCCTGGGTAATATCGGGAACATCCTTTATGTGAGTGTCGCCATTGTCGGCGGTGTGCTGATGGTGCTGAAGGTGCCCAATCTTTCTCTCTCCGGGCTGCCGCTGACCATTGCGGCGGTGGTGCCTTTCCTCAATATGACCAAGCAATTTACCGGCAATGTTTCCCAGGTCTCCCAGCAGGTCAACGCAGTCGTTATGGCGCAGGCAGGCGCCGCCCGGATCTTCGCTCTGATGGATGAGCAGCCGGAGCAGGACGACGGATATGTGACCCTCGTCAACTGTAGGGAGGAAAACGGCGTGATCGTGGAGTGCGCCGAGCGAACCGGAATGTGGGCTTGGAAGCATCCTCACCAGGCAGACGGCACCGTCACCTATACCAGGCTTGCCGGCGATGTGGTGCTGGATCATGTGGACTTTGGCTATGTGCCGGAAAAGATCGTTCTCCATGATGTGAGCCTTTATGCCGAGCCGGGTCAGAAGGTGGCGTTCGTGGGTGCCACCGGCGCCGGAAAGACGACCATTACCAACCTGATCAATCGGTTCTATGATATTGCCGACGGCAAGATCCGATACGACGGTATTAATATCAATAAGATCAAAAAGACAGACCTTCGCCGCTCCCTGGGCGTGATCCTGCAGGATACTAACCTTTTCACCGGGACGGTGATGGAAAATATCCGCTATGGGAAGCTGGACGCTACCGATGAGGAATGTATTGCTGCCGCCAAGCTGGCGAACGCCGATAACTTTATCCGTCGCCTGCCGGACGGCTATCATACCATGCTTACTGCCAACGGTACCAATCTCTCTCAAGGTCAGCGTCAGCTGCTCTCCATTGCCAGAGCCGCCGTTGCCGATCCTCCGGTGATGATCATGGATGAGGCGACCTCCTCCATCGATACCCGGACCGAAGCCCTGGTACAGAAGGGAATGGATCGGCTGATGAAGGGGCGTACGGTCTTCGTCATTGCCCACCGGCTTTCCACCGTCCGCAACTCCGATGTTATCATGGTCTTGGAGCAGGGGCGGATCATTGAGCGGGGCAGTCATGATAAACTGATCGCTGAAAAAGGGAAATACTATCAACTGTATACCGGTGCTTTTGAATTAGAATAAAAAAGGACATCCCTCGATGCGCTTGCTATTGGGGGATGTTTTTTTACTTTACGGAAGCAGAAGGATATGATAAAATGATAGAAAAAGAGGGAAGAAAAATGATAGAGACCAAAGGATTATAAAAAATCTATAAACCTAAAAAGGGGTGCCGGTAACGGCGTTGAAGTTCAGTCCGGCTACCAGTTGACGCAGGAAGATCGTCTTGCCATCAATGAATGGTTGACAAGAAATTCAAATAGTGTAATTTTACACCAGTAAGATTCGCATGGTGATGCGGTTTTTCAGCCCACAGACCTAAAGAAAATTCAGGAGTGGCAGCCGGGCACTATCGGTTCGATGCCTCCCTTCTTCTGCGTTCCATTTTGGTTGATTTTAATGAAACTTAATGGTAGTCCAAACTTGACGGATAAAGGGGAATACATTATAATAACAGTAATAAGTAATTAAAGGAGAAATGAAGAAATGTTTTGCTATAATTGCGGTCATAAATTAGAGGATGGCGTGCGTTTTTGCGAAAAATGCGGCATCCCGGTAGTGGCTCCCGCTCCGGCAGAGGAAACACCTGCTGAGGAGATGAACCCTGCGGCAGAGCAAGCGGCGGCACAGGAGGTACCGCAGTATATCCCGCCTCAGTATTCGGCACCGGCGCCTGCTCAGGAAGGAAGCCCGGTATTCAGCATCCTTTCGCTCATCGGCGGTATCTTCAGTATCCTGTTTTTCTGGGTGCCCATCCTGATGTTTGTTCCGGAGATCCTCTCAGCGGTCTTTGGCGTTATCGGACTAATCAAGCGCAGCGGAAAAGGCATGGCGCTTGCCGGACTGATTCTGGGGATCGTTGCCTTTGCCTTGACCGCATTGGTCAGCCTGGTTATTATCCTGGTTCTCTCTGAAGGGATGATCTTTGATTTCCCGTATTATTTCAGATATTAAAGCAAAAAAAAGAGAAGGGAAACCTTCTCTTTTTTTTACAGGATATAGACATTGACGGTTCTGCGTCCAAAGGCGTAAGCCTCCTTGCGGGTGTTGACACAGATATCGATCTTATTGCCCTTAATGGCGCCGCCGGTATCCGCTGCGATAGCGGTGCCGTAGATATATTTACCGTCCGCGGTCTCCACATAGACCTTGGTTCCTAAGGGAATGACCTTGGGATCCACTGCTACCACGCCCCATTGGGCGGGCAGTCCGGAGGCGGTGGTGCCGCCGGCGGAATAGGCGGTGGCGGTCATGGCGATGACTTTTTTATAGTTTGCCGGGGTGGAGGAGGTCTTTTGGAAGGTGGATTTCACCTTGGTGCCGACAAGGACGATTTTTTCCACCGGCTCCTTGACGATCTCCTCGCTGATCAGTTCACGGCTGCTTTCCACGCCGTTGATATAGGTGACAGAATAGGTTACGCGCTTTTCACCCTTTTCACCTTCCTGCTGGACCTTGGTATTGCCTACATAAAGGGTATCGGTCTCTACCTTTTTGGTTTCATAGTCGATGGCGGCGGTTTCAACGACCTGCTCGCTCTTGACCCGATCTAAGGTGATCTGCATATCGCGTTCCAGCGGGGCAGTTGCATCGTGGCTGAGGAGATCCTCCTCGCCGCAGGTCAGCGCCGCCTTTGCCAGCGCGTCAGCAACAGTACCGCCAGCCAGCATGACCATCACCGTCCGCCCATCTGCCTGGATGGAGATGGGGAAGGCGCGGGCGATCTTTACGGTTATGGTGCCCCCGTCCTCCCGGACGGTCATTTCATCCCCCTCGGAGAGGGTCAGACCGGCTTTGGTGAGGAGAGATTTCTCATCGGTCAGGATGGCATAGAAGGAATCGATCTCGCTGCCGTCCTCAAAAACGTCTACTTTGCGGATGCTGACGGTGATGACCGACATCAGCATCGATAGGACCAGCACCCCGCAGATCGCGGTGGTGGGGATCCGGTGCTTCGCTGCAAAGCGCAACGCCTTGGCAGCATAAGGCTTGATCTGCTCCGCTACTTCTTTGGAGAGGGCTTTCGCCTTTTGCCAAAGGGTATGGAGCCTTTCTTTTAACTGTAACATAAAAACTTTCTCCTTTTTCGCCACAGGTAAAGGTGCACAATAATGCGACTGTATTTTGGTTGATTTTACCTGTCCTTAGTTTGGATCCGTCTTTCCAATTTATGCAATTTCCGGTTCCAAAAATTACAATTTGAAATCAAAAAAATTACAAAACCGT
>JAZREO010000145.1:0-10600 GCA_045660845.1 Eubacteriales bacterium | reverse complement strand
GCGCCGCCTACCATGACTTTAATGGCGGGATCCGCTTCGCGGAGCAGCTTAATGGTCTCCGCCATGGCGGGGACGGTGGTGGTCATCAGAGCGCTTAAGCCTACCAGCTTGCAGGCTCTTTGCTGCACTGCCTGCAGCACCTGCTCCGGCTCCACATCCCGCCCTAAGTCCCAGACCTTGAAGCCATAGCTTTCCAGCAGTACCCGAAGGATGTTTTTGCCGATATCGTGGATATCTCCCTTGACGGTGGCTAAGACCACCCCTCTGCCGGTCTCGGCGGCAGCGGGCATTCGCTCCTTGATCCGCTCAAAGGCGGCATTTGCTGCCTCGGCGCTCATCAGCAGCTGGGGTAGATATGCTTTTTTCTGTTCAAAAGCCTCACCGATCTCATTGAGGGCGGGGATGATCTCCTCGTTGATGACCGCCAGCGGTTCTTTGGTCTCCAGGGCGGCGTTGGCGGCGATGACCGCATCTTCTTTCATCCCCTTGACCACCGCGTAGTGCAGACCCACCTGCTGAGGTGCGGCGGCGGGGGTCGCCGGGGCGGACTGATCCGCATAGGCGATGTAGTCCGCGCAGGCGGGATCCATGCCATGGAGGGCGCGGAAGGCGTACCAGGTATCCATCATTCCGGTGGAGAAGGGATTCATAATAGCGCAGTTCAGCCCACATTCCATAGCGCAAGCAAAGAACGCTGCATTGATCTTCTCCCGGGCTGGTAGTCCAAAGGAGATGTTAGAAACTCCCAGACTGGTGTAAAAGCCGTCCTGACGCAGCAGCCGGATGGTATCTAAGACCACCTTGGCGCTTTCCTGGTTGGAAGAGATGGTCAGCGCCAAGGGATCGACGATGATGTCCTTTTTGCTAATACCGAATTGGGCTGCTCGGGTGGCGATCCGCCGGGCGACTGCCAGCCGCGCTTCGGCAGTGGCGGGGATGCCGGATCTGTCCATGGTGAGGGCGATGACTGCACCGCCGTACTTCTGCACCAGTGGAAAGACGGCGTCCATACTTTCCGCCTCGCCGTTCACTGAATTGATCAGCGGTTTGCCGTTATAGATCCGCATGGCGTCTGCCAGCACCTTGGGGTCAGAGGAGTCCAGCTGGAGGGGAAGGTCGGTGACCCCCTGGAGGGCGATGATTGCCTTTTTCATCATCTGACTTTCATTGATCTCCGGCAGACCCACATTGACATCTAAGACCTGTACCCCGGCATCCGCCTGGCGGATACCTTCGTTCAGAATATAGTTCATGTCCTCCTTACGGAGGGCCTCTTTTAATTTTGGCTTGCCGGTGGGGTTGATCCGCTCGCCGATAAGCAGGGGTTCTCGCCCCACCTCCACCGCATGGGTATAGGAGGAGATAACGGTCTTATTTTTAGGAGCGGGCAGGGCATAGGGGATAGCGCCTGTTTTGGCGCGCATTGCCCGGATGTAGTCCGGGGTGGTGCCGCAGCAACCACCTAAGATGCAACCGCCCTTGCGGGCGATCTCCTCCATGCAGGCAGCAAATTCCTCGGCGCTTACATTGAAGACCGTCTTGCCATCTTTCATCTCCGGTAACCCTGCGTTGGGATTGACGATGATGGGCAAGGAGGTATGCTCCGCAAACTGCTCCACCAGCGCCAGCATCTGCCGGGGACCTAAGGAACAGTTCATGCCGATGGCGGCGACCCCCATACTCTCCAAAAGCGCCACCATGGCGGCGGGGTCGGCACCGGTCATCAGCTTGCCGCTGCCGTCGTAGACATTGGTGACGAAGATCGGCAGATCCGTCTGTTCCTTCGCCGCCAGGACGGCGGCTTTGGTCTCGTAACTGTCGTTCATCGTTTCGATGAGGATCAGGTCCGCTCCGTATTTTTTTGCCAATCTCATGTTGGCGGCGTAAAGGTCCACCGCCTCCTCAAAAGGCAGATCCCCCAAGGGCTCCAGCAGCCGTCCGGTGGGTCCTACATCGAAGGCAATATACGCCTCCTCCCGCCCGGCAACCGCTGCTTTGGCGCAGTCCATGGCGGCGCGGATCAGTTCTGCATAGTCTTCGTATTTATCCCGGTTGATACCGAAGGTGTTGGTCTTGATGATATTGGCGCCCGCATCCAGATAGGCAGTATGCAGAGCGATGATCTTCTCCGGGTGGATGAGGTTCCAGCGTTCCGGCGCTTCGCCGGCGGGGAGCCCCATGGCTTGCAGCACCGTCCCGGTGCCGCCGTCAAAATAATAGCGTTTTTCTTTAATCTTCATCTTTGATCCCCATAATTGCGGTGATGGACTTGGTGGGTACCATCAGTAGATTTTTGGTGAGGGTAATGCCCAACTTCTGCCCCTGCAAAAATTGGAGCAGCGGTTCTTGCAGGTCGAGGGAAAGATCCCCGTAGCCGGGGCTGTACCGCTTAGTGCAGGTTAATTTCCCCTTGATCTCCTGCTCCGCCTCATCGCAGGCAGCATCCGCCAGAGAAGAAGCAAGGGCATCGGTGATAAAATGCCCCGCCAGATCGGAGGCGGACAGCCGCATCAGAAGGCGATCTACCCCAATTCCTAAGGTAACAACGAATAAAAAGGCTTCTCGGCAGCCCTCTAAATTTTGGCTCAGGCTGCGGCTTTGGATGGACGCGAAACCGAAATCCAGCGTGTCTTTGGTACGCTGGACGGGGACTCGTTGATAGGAATACCGGCAGGTGATGACCTTTTTCAGATCCCTTAGATATTTTTCCGTCCCCTCCACCGGGATGCGACTTTGCAGGCGGGCTTGCAATTCGATAGGGTTGGGCTGCAGCGTTTCGGCGGCAATCTCCCGGATCATTTCAGGATCTCCGAAAGGTTCCGCTTGATGGCTTCTGCCACATCCGGCTTATTCATGGAATAGACATGGACGGCGTTGATGCCATTGGCATAGAGGTCGATGATCTGCTCGGTGGCGTATGCGATGCCCGCCTGCTTCATGGCGGCGGGATCGTCGCCGTAGCGTTCTACGATACGGATGAATCGCTGGGGAAGAGATGTACCAGAAATGGCGCAGATGCGCTTGATCTGCTTGGGGTTGGTCACCGGCATGATGCCCGCCACCACCGGGATATCCACCCCGGCTTTATACATCCGGTACATAAAATTATAGAGGATATTATTATCAAAAAACATTTGGGTGGTGAGGAACTCGCAACCGTTCTCCATTTTGATTTTGAGACTGTCGATGTCTGCAGTGCTGCTGGCACTTTCCGGATGGCCTTCCGGATAGCAGGCGCCACCGATGCAAAAGCCGCCGAAGTCCCGGATCTCGCGGGTCAGGTCGCTGGCGTAGCGGAAGGAAAGCTTTTCAGTGCTCAGCCCCTCCGGCAGATCGCCCCGGAGCGCCAGGATATTCTCAATCCCCATTTCCCGGAGAGCGGTCAGCTGATCCCGGATGGTCTCCCGGGAGGCGTGGATACAGCTCAGATGCACCAGGGGTGTGGTGCCGCCTTCCAGCAGGGACTTGGCGATATCAAAGGTATATCTGGAGGTTCCGCCGCCGGCACCGTAGGTGACGCTGATGTAGCTGGGTTTGATGGCTGCAATAGAGTGCGCCGCCGTTGCCACATCATGGAACGCCGCATCGGTCTTGGGTGGGAAGACCTCAAAGGAAAGACTGGGGTTTCCACCACGAATGATTTCAGATACTTTCATATACGTCACTTCTTTACTGTAGAATAAAATAATAATAGCACAGTGTTTTGGGCATTGCAAGCAGATCTTATACATAAAGTATAGAGTAGATAAAGTAACCGAAAACCGTTTCGTACTCTATGGGGTGACATTATGAACAATCGAAAGTTCTTTCAAAATGCCGTCCTGCTGACCGGCACCGGCTTGGTGCTGCGGGCAGCAGGACTTTTATTGCGGGTGCTCTTAGCAAATGTGCTGGGGGAGGAGGGCATGGGACTCTATTCCCTGACCTTCACTGTCTATAATCTCTTTATTACCCTGGCGCAGTCCGGCATTGCGGCAGCGGTGACCCGGCTGGTGGCGCAGCATCTGGCGCTCCGTCAGCTGGGTAAGGCAAAAGGTGCCCTGCGGGGGTGTCTGCTATGGGCGGCAATTTTGGGCGGAGGAGCGTGCGTTGTCCTTTTTGCGGGCAGCGAGTTTTTAGCCTCCCGCTGGATCGGCAACAGCGAGTGTGCCTTTGCCCTTCGGATGCTGGCTTTCTCCCTGCCCTTTATGGCGGTGTCCGGCTGCTACGCGGGCTATTTTGTCAGCCGACGGCAGGTGCTGCCCAGTAGTCTTTCCCAGATTCTGGAGCAGGCGGTGCGGCTTGCCATCGTGGTATTGGCGGTGCTGGCGTTCCGGGGGAAGGGACTTTCTTTGCTGCTGGGGGTGGTGGTATTGGCAAATACCGTCTCGGAGGGGGTATCCTGCCTCTTTTTAGCCATCGTCAGCCGACGGGATCCCATCCGTGCCAAGGCAGAAAAAACGCAACGGGGCAGTATTCGCCGGATCGCCCTGCCGGTAGCAGCGTCCCGCTATCTTTCAACAGCGTTACATACCACCGAAAATATTCTCATCCCCACTGCCATTGCTCGATATACCGGCAGCTATTCTCTGGGGTTGGCACAGTTCGGTGCCCTCAAGGGGATGGCGATCCCCCTACTCTTTTTTCCTGCATCCTTTCTGACCGCCCTTTCCTGCCTGCTGGTGCCGGAGGTGACCGATACCTCCTCCCGCGCCGACTGGAAGTCCACCCGCTCCATCGTCGGGCGGGCATTGGAAATCACCATCACCCTTTCGGTGATGATCAGCGGTGTCTTTTTTATCTACGGAGACTTTTTGGGGCAGTTGCTTTTTAAAAGCGATACCGTTAGTATGATGCTGCGGGTGCTGGCACCCATCACCCCCTTTATGTATATGGACACCATCGCAGACGGTCTTTTAAAGGGGCTGGACCGCCAGGGAAAAGCCCTTCGCAATAATACCATTGATTCCATTCTGCGGATCCTGCTCATCACCTTTGCGGTGCCGACCTTCGGGATCTATGGTTTTTTAGGGGTGATGGTGTTCAGCAATATTCTGGTGTCATCCCTCAATATGGGGACGTTGCTGAAGGCGTGCCGTCTGGGCTTTGAGTGGAAGGATTGGGTGCTCCGTCCCCTGGCGGCAGTGGGGTTGGCGACAGCCGTCTGGGCACTCCTACCGCTTCGTGGGACGGTACTTCGGATGATCCTCGGCGCAGCCCTTTGGTGCGGGGTTTATCTATTATTTTATTGGTTGACACTCCCGGAAAAAGAACTTATAATTAAAAATAGGAATTATCGGATAGGAGAGCAACATGAAATTAAAATTTTTAGGTGCCGCCCATGAGGTGACCGGCTCCTGCACCCTCTTAGAGGCGGCAGGCAAGCGGATCCTCATCGACTGCGGTATGGAGCAGGGCGCCGATATCTATGAAAATTGCAGCATGCCGGTCTCTCCGGCAGAGGTGGATGTGGTCCTGCTGACCCATGCCCATATCGACCATTCCGGCAAGTTGCCCATGCTGGCAGCCCAGGGCTTCCGGGGTGAGATCTATGCCACCGGTGCCACCGCCAAGCTTTGCGGCATCATGCTGCAGGACTCTGCCCATATCCAGGAGCAGGAGGCGCTTTGGCGTAACCGCAAGGCACAGCGCTCCGGCGGGGAAGTTTATGTCCCGCTTTATACGGTGCAGGATGCTCAGCATACCCTCTCACTCTTTGTTCCGTGCAGTTATCATCAAGAATATAATATTGCCGACGGCATCACCGTCCGCTTTCTGGATGCAGGGCATCTGATGGGCTCCGCCAGCATTGAGATTACCGTCATCGAGGAGGGGGAGCGCCATGTACTGCTCTTTTCCGGAGATTTGGGCAATGTGGGGCGTCCGTTGATCCGGGACCCCGAAAAGCCTGCTTATGCCGATACGGTGATCATCGAGTCTACTTACGGCAACCGCCTTCATGGAGAACGCAAGGACTATATCGGTCAGCTGACTGCAGTGCTGCAGGATACCTTTGATCGGGGCGGGAATGTGGTCATCCCCTCCTTTGCGGTGGGGCGGACCCAGGAATTTCTCTATCTTCTGCGGGAGATTAAGGAGAAGGGTCTGGTCACCGGTCACGATGGCTTCCAGGTGTTTGTGGATAGCCCCCTTGCCGCTGAAGCTACCAAGATTTATTTCGGTGATCTCACCGAATATTATGATGAAGAAATGCTGGAACTGATCAGCCGGGGTATCAATATTCTGGAGTTTCCGGGATTGCAGATCTCGGTCACCAGCGAGGAATCCATGGCGATCAATGAAAATAAAGCACCGAAGGTCATCCTTTCCGCCAGTGGAATGTGCGAGGCGGGGCGGATTCGCCACCATCTGAAGCATAATCTCTGGCGAGCGGACAGTACGGTGCTGTTCGTCGGCTACCAGGCAGAGGGAACGGTGGGACGGCTGCTGCAGGACGGCGCCCCGGAGGTGAAACTTTTCGGAGAAACAGTGCAGGTCAAGGCAACTATCGCCACCATGGACGGCATTAGTGGTCACGCTGACCAGAAGATCATGCTGGATTGGCTGGGTGCTCTGCAGAATAAGCCCCGGGTGTTTGTCAACCACGGAAACGACCTGGTCTGCGATGAATTTGCTGCCATCATCCGGGAGCGGCTGGGCTTTGAGGCAACCGCCCCCTATAACGGCGCAGTGTATGACGTTCGCTCCGGCATCCTGCTGGAGGAGGGCAACCGGGTCCGGCTGGAGAAGCGGTCGGCGAAGAAGTCCCGCAGCGATACGGTCTTTGAGCGGCTGCTGGGCGCGGGCAAACGTCTGCTGGCGGTCATTGAAAAATGCCGCGGACGGAGCAACAAGGATCTGGCAAAATTTGCCGATCAGATCAACCGTCTGGCAGATAAATGGGAGGAATAAGAAAGCCATCGGGCTGAAGAATACAGAATTTTAATCAGTAGCGGGCGGATGCGGACATCCGTCCGCTACTTTTTGCTCTTTTTCCTTCATATAATAAAAGGAAAGGAGGGAATGAATATGCCAGAGGTCTACTTATCGCCGTCCCCTCGGCATTTCAACCGGGGGTATGGTACCTTCGGTACGGAAGAGGAGCGGATGAATTTAATTGCCGACGTGGTGGAAATGGAACTGGTGCGCAATGGGCTGACTACCGCGCGCAATAATCCCGCCTATGACCTGCCGACGGTGGTCTCCGATGCCAATGCACAGAATTCAGATGTCTATGTTGCCATCCGGTCCGTCAATTGCGACGCAGGGGTACGGGGGGCGCGGATCTATTATTACCGCCCCGGCACCAATAGTCAGCGGCTGGCGGAGGATATTTACGCTCGGCTGTCGCTGGTCACGCCAACGGAGGACCGGGGCATCGAAACCGGACAGAATGTCTACGGCGGATTGGGCTTTTATGAACTGCGCCGTACCCGGATGCCGGCAGTCATCGTAGAGGTGGGGTGCCACGGCAATCCCCAGGATGCGGATTTCATTGTTCGCAATGTCTATGAGCTGGGCGTTGCCATCGCCCAGGGTATCCTGGATTACTTCGGTCTGCCCTTTAATCCTCAGTCGATTGAGGAGCAGCAGCGGCTGAAGGATGAATATAATTCAATTTATTTATGAATATTATTTGCGATATGTGAATAATATACAGAATAAAATCCAAAATATTTGAATTTAATGCTTGACAACACGAATATTATGCATTATAATACAAATATAAATCCAAAAGAAAAGAGGAATAAACCAATGAAAAAGATTTTATGTCTGGTCCTGGCTCTGCTGATGGTCGTGACCTGCCTGGCAGGCTGCGGCGCAAAGAAAGATGATACCAAGCTGGTCATGGCGACCAATGCGGAGTTCCCTCCCTATGAGTATATGGAGAATGGAAAGATTGTCGGCATCGATGCCGAGATCGCCGCTAAGATCGCGGAGAAGCTGGGCAAAGAGTTGGTCATCGAGAATGTGGACTTTGATTCCATCATCATCGGCGTGCAGGAAGGCAAGTATGACTTTGCTATGGCAGGTCTGACTGTGACCGAGGATCGTAAGGAGCAGGTAGATTTCACTGATACCTATGCGACCGGTAAGCAGGTGATCATCGTGAAGAATGATTCCAAGATCACTTCTGCAGACGATCTCTTCGCCGAGGGTGCAAACCATAAGATCGGTGTTCAGCTGGCTACCACCGGCGATCTTTACTGCACCTGGGATATCGAGGATGAAAAGCTTGGTACCGTTGAGCGTTATAACAAGGGCGCCGATGCGATCATGGCGCTGCAGTCCGGTAAGGTGGATTGTGTTGTTATCGATAACGAGCCCGCTAAGGTATTCGTTCAGCAGAACGAGGGTCTGAAGATCCTGGAGACCGAGTATATCATCGAGGATTATGCTGCTGCTGTCGGTAAGGATAACCCCGAACTGCTGGAGGATATCAATACCGCGCTGAAGGAGCTCATCGCAGACGGTACTGTCAAGAAGATCATCGATACTTATATTCCCGCCGAGAAATAAGCAAGATTAAATCGAAAATACAAGGGCTGTATTGTTGCAGCCCTTGTATTCTGTGAAAGGGAAAAAAATGCAAGAATTTTTTCTGTCGTTGTGGAGGGATTTCCACACAGCGTTTATCGAGGATAACCGCTGGAAATATATCGTCGAGGGTATTCAAAATACGTTAGTTCTTACCTTTCTTTCGCTGATCCTAGGCGTGGTATTGGGTGTTATTATTGCGGCTGTTCGCTCTACCTATGATAAGCAGTATGCGCATATGTCGGGGTTAGGCAAGCCGTTTCTTGCGGTCGGAAACTGGATCTGTAAGGTCTACCTGACTGTGATTCGAGGAACGCCGTCGATGGTCCAGATCCTGATCATCTTTTTCATCATCATGGCAAGCTCTAATAATAAAATGCTTTGCGGCGTCATTGCATTCGGTGTAAACTCCGGCGCCTATGTGGCGGAGATTATCCGCGGTGGCATCATGAGTGTGGATCCCGGTCAGAGCGAAGCAGGCCGATCCCTTGGCTTTGGGTATGCGCAGACCATGTGGTTCATCGTGATCCCCCAGGCATTTAAGAGTATTTTGCCCGCCTTGGCAAACGAGTTTATCGTTTTATTGAAGGAAACGGCGATCGCCGGTTATGTTGGCGTGACCGATCTGACCCGTGGTGCTAATATCATCCGCGGTGTTACCTATCAAAGCTTTTGGCCGCTCTTTGCGGTGGCTGCGGTCTACCTGATCATGGTGATGTTTTTCTCATGGTTGGTAAGCAAATTGGAGAGGAGGCTGCAGAATAGTGAGCGTTGAGACACTTATTCAAGTAAAGGATCTGAAGGTCCACTATAAAAACGGTGCTATCAAGGCATTGGATGGCGTGGATATTGAGATCAAGCGCGGTGAGGTGGTTGTTGTCATTGGTCCCTCCGGTAGCGGAAAGTCCACGCTGCTGCGCAGCCTGAACTTGTTGGAGACTCCCACCACCGGTGAGATCATTGTGGACGGGGTGGATATCAACGGAAAAAAAGTCAATATCAACCTGCACCGGCAGAAGATGGGAATGGTGTTCCAGCATTTCAACCTTTTCCCCCATATGACCATTCTGAAAAATATGACCATCGCCCCCATGAAGTTGAAAAAAGTACCCAAAGCGCAGGCAGAAGCCAAGGCGTTGGAACTGCTGCAGCGGGTGGGGCTGGGTGATCGAGCAGGTGCATATCCCAGCCAACTTTCCGGCGGGCAAAAGCAGCGGGTCGCCATCGTCCGTGCTCTTTGCATGGACCCTGAGGTCATGCTGTTTGATGAACCCACATCCGCCCTGGATCCTGAAATGGTGGGCGAAGTGCTGGAAGTTATGAAGCAACTTGCCCGGGAGGGCATGACTATGGTGGTAGTCACCCATGAAATGGGCTTTGCCCGAGAAGTGGGCAGCCGGGTGGTCTTTATGGACGAAGGCACCATCATCGAGCAGGGAACCCCTGATGAGATCTTCTCCAACCCCCAAAGTCCTCGCCTGCAGGACTTTCTGGCAAAAGTTCTTTAAAATTTTTAAAAACGGGGGTTGACAAGTCAACCCCCGTGTAGTAAAATGATAGGGCTGTGGAGGCATAGCTCAGCTGGTTAGAGTACTTGCTTGACATGCAAGGGGTCACTGGTTCAATTCCAGTTGTCTCCACCAAAAAATCCTCGTTCTTCGGAACGAGGATTTTTTATTTATAAAAATTTTTCTGGTGATTTATAGAATGATATTCAACCCCACCAGTGCCAGCAGCAGGGCGGGCAAGGCGATAGCGGCGCCGTAGCGGGTGAACCTGCTGAAGGTGAGCTTGATATTGTGGGCGCGGAGCAGTTGCATCCACATGATTCCCGCCAGCGCTCCAATGGGAGTAAAGAAGGCGCCCAGATTAGAGCCGATGATGCTGGCATAGAGGGCGGCGGGGGGCGTATGGGCGGTAATGGCTGAGAAGAGAACGCTCATAGGGATATTGTTCATAAGATTAGCGGAGAGGAAGGAAGCCAACCCATAACCCCAGGCGGCAGGCAGATGGGTTAAAAGATCGGCAATCCGACCGGTAATTCCGTATTTCACCAGCGCCAGTACCAAAATAAACATGGAAA
>JAZREO010000144.1:0-2572 GCA_045660845.1 Eubacteriales bacterium | reverse complement strand
TATTGGCGCCATGCCGGGTCGGATCGCCGACGCGGTCATTAAAGCCGGCAGCAGCAATCCGCTGATCCTCTTGGACGAGGTGGATAAGATGTGCTCCGACCTGCGGGGCGACCCCGCCTCCGCCTTGCTGGAGGTGCTGGATAGCGAGCAGAACTGCAACTATGTGGACCACTATCTGGAGATCCCCCTGGACCTTTCTCAGGCGTTCTTTATGATGACAGCCAATACGCTGGATACCATTCCACGCCCCCTGCTGGAGCGGATGGAGGTCATCGAGCTTTCCTCCTATCTGCACGAGGAAAAATTCCATATTGCTAAGCAGTACTTAGTCCCCAAGCAGCGAAAGATGCATGGGCTTAAAGCGGCGCAGATCAAGATTGGCGATGGGGCACTTCGTGCGCTGATCGAGGGCTATACCCGGGAGTCGGGTGTCCGTGAGCTGGAGCGCTGTGTGGGCAAACTGATGCGGAAAGCGGCTCTGCAGATCGTGGAGCATGGTAAAAAAAGTATGTCCGTAGGTGCGCAGCAGCTGGAAGGGTTGCTGGGTCCCAAGAAATATAAGGATGAACCTCTCTACGACGAAACCTGCTGCGGGATCGTCAATGGTCTTGCCTGGACCGCGGTGGGCGGCGAGATGCTGACCGTCGAGGTCTCGGTGCTGGAGGGTAGCGGAAAGCTGGAGTTGACCGGCAGCCTGGGCGATGTCATGAAGGAAAGTGCCCGCACCGCCGTATCGTATCTCCGCAGCGTAGCAGACCGGATGAATGTCAGCTACGATTTCTATAAGACCAAGGATCTTCATATCCACTTTCCGGAGGGTGCGGTCCCCAAAGACGGTCCCAGCGCCGGTATCACTATTGCGACGGCGGTCTGCTCCGCTTTGATGGATACCCCCGCCTGCAATAAAGTCGCCATGACCGGCGAGATCACCCTGACCGGGCGTGTTCTGCCCATCGGTGGCTTGCGGGAAAAGAGCATGGCTGCCTATAAGCACGGTATTACTACCGTCTATATTCCAAAAGATAATGTCCCGGACTTAGAAAAGGTGGATCCCGCAGTACGGGAAAAGATCTGTTTTGTTCCCGTCGCTCATGCCGATGAGGTGCTGAAGGGCGTGCTGGGACTCAGCGATAAAAAGAGAAAGACCTTCGTCTGCCCGCCCCATAAAGCGGGGAAGAAGGATGCAGGAACAGAAGCATGGGTTTAAATCTTCAAATGGTTCAGCTGCGGATCTCGGCGGTGCGCCCCAATCAGTTTCAGACCGGCTTGCCGGAGGTCCTGTTCTGCGGGCGATCCAATGTGGGCAAGAGCTCGATGATCAACTGTCTTTTGGGGCGCAAGTCCCTGGCAAGGACCTCCGAGAAGCCCGGCAAGACTGCGACCATCAATTACTACGAGATCGATAAAAAACTGTTTCTGGTGGATCTGCCCGGCTATGGCTATGCCCGGGTCTCCCAGGCTGAAAAGGATAAGTGGGCGCGCTTTATGCAGGCATACTTCAATTTTGGGAGCGATAAAAGACTGGCAGTTTCCCTGGTAGATCTGCGCCACGGACCCTCTGAGGCGGACCTGGAAATGGCGGCATTTTTAGAGCAGGCGGAGATCCCTTACTGGGTGGTGGCGACCAAGGCAGATAAACTGTCTAAGACCGCTGCCGCTGAAAATCTGAAGGCTCTGGAGGAGGTCTATGAGGACTATTGTCCGGAGCGGATCATAGCGTTTTCTTCCAAGACAAAGCAGGGGCGTGAGGATCTGGTTCAAAAAATGACCCTCATCGCCGAAGGAGTGCAAGGTGAATAATATTTTGGCGGCGATCCTGCCGGAGTTTTACAGCCTTTTATATCTGGTGCCGGCGGTGGCGATCTCCCTGACGGTGCATGAATACTGCCACGCAAAAACTGCGGATAAGCTGGGGGATCCCACCCCAAAGCAGGACGGACGGTTGTCGCTGAACCCTTTGCGGCATATCGATATCTTCGGCTTCTTGGTGATGATCCTGGTGCATTTCGGCTGGGCAAAGCCGGTGCGAGTCAATCCCATGTATTTTGAAGATCCTCGAAAAGGGATGATGTATACCGCCATTGCCGGACCCATCTCTAATCTGATCCTCTGCGTCATTTCCTCGCTGCTGTATTTTCTCGGCAGCGTGCTGGGACTGCCCTTTTTTCTGGTCATGTTTTTCTATTATATGACCCTTCTGAATATCAGTCTGGCGGTCTTTAACCTGATCCCGGTCCATCCCCTGGACGGCTCTCGGGTAGTCAGTTATTTCGCACCGGGCTTTGCGTCGTTTATGGCGCGCAACGGCAACATAGTCCAGATGATATTTATTGCCCTGCTGATCCTGCCCCGCTATATCGGTCTGCCGGATATTTTCGGTACAGTTATCGGAACGGTTCAAAATGCTTCCGTTTGGCTGCTGATGCGGCTCTGGTCGCTCATATTTTGGTTTTTATTTTAAGTAAGATAAAGGTGAGAAAATGGAACAATTGAAGTTTTCTCTGGAGGTTTTTGACGGACCGCTGGAGCTGCTTTTGCATCTGATCTCTAAAAATAAGGTATCGATCTACGA
>JAZREO010000143.1:0-7167 GCA_045660845.1 Eubacteriales bacterium | reverse complement strand
TGTCGCCGAATTTGGAATCATATAAGCTATTCTTCGCAACCGAAACAGCCACACCATTCTCTTCAGAAAACTTAATAAATTCAATTCCGCCGATCATAAAGGTACTGCCGATTTTAACTTCAGATAATTTCATTTTTATTCCCCTTTCTTAGATACAAAGATATTAGATTTTAAGATACAAAACGGGCGCACGCCGAAACTGTCGTAGTAGCCGTCACCGCCGATGCTGCCACGGGGCGAAACGCACTTGACCCAAGTGTCCTCCTCATGTGCCGGCGTACTGAACGGCGTACAAAGCCACCACCATTTATCAACCTTGAATTTATCGATCACATAGACATACTTGCGATACAGATCGGCGGTAAGCAAAGACATTTTCCGCTCAACGCTGCCATAACATTTCAAGCCATCATCTGCAGTCAGATCCACAGTATGTTCGACCAGATTACCGGCACCAACTTCCGCTTCAATTTTATTGCCAAAATCAATGCAGAGGTTGTCCACATTTGAGCAGTTGTAATTATTGCTTTCATCGAAAATCTCCTCTTCGAAGAGCAGATCCTTGAGGAGCACCGCTGTAGTTTCTCCGGTTTGCTCCAGGACGATAAACTCATTTGAAGCTCTCGCCAACTTCAATATCGGCCAGCTTGATCTTGTCCAAGCCAAAGCTTCTCTCCATCTCCTTGACCTGCTCTTGGGTCAGTTCGATTTTTCTGTCATTCAACATGATGTAATTCATTTTTATCTTCCTTTCTCAAAAGCAAAATACTCCGCCATCGTGCAGATAAAGCACGAATTAGTCACCTTGCCGGAATCCATGTCAACCAGCGAATAAAAGAGATCCTCCAAAACCTCGTTGTAATGTCCAAACGCTCTCTCAATAGCATGGCGCATCGCCCGTTCGACTCTGGATGCCGTGTCGTTATGTGCTTTTGCAATGGTACTGTAGAGCTCCATGCAAGGTACGCTCTCTACGCCGTCATCGAATCGTTCCCTCTGCATGGCAATCGCCTCCGCTAGATAATGATATCCCTTCAAATCGGCACCGATCCCCATGCGGATCAGCAGCTTCTTGATTTCAACTTCATTTTTGTTCATCCTCTTGTCCCTTTCTTTATTTATGTTTCATTCGCCCCCACCTTGTATACAGTCCTCTATCATCTCCTGAAAAAGCACATTAAACTCCGTCACTTCCACTTTCATCTCCCCGGCATCGATCAGCTCCTTGAAAAAGTCTTTTGCCTTTTCGCTCAACAGATCAACATCCACCCATCTCGGCGCCGGCGGAAACGGACGCCATGCAGTCACCGGAACGGTATCTGCACCGTAATAAAAGCCTTCGCCGTCGTAGCAAGCCGTTGTCGGTGTGATTGCAGCGACGATCATGACAATGACCTCAAGCTCATCACTTCCAAATCGCTCCTTATTCTCCTGCCAAAGGAGCTTCAATAACGGATCCTCTAAGGAATGCCACCGGTTACTCATCCCCCTCACCTCCATCCCAAGGCAGGTCCACATCCGTCACCTTCATTCCAATCAAAGCCGCCAAAAGCATGACTGCCAGAATCCCTGCCATCAAAAGCCGCCGTCCCAACATAATAGGACCAAACTCCGCCCCGGCGATCACGCCCAAAATCAGTACCGCCGCCACTACAACGCCGATCCTAAAAAAGATATGTACCGCAACCCGTCCCCACCGACGCACCGCTTCCCAGGCGTATGGCGCCTTCTTTTTTTCTAAAATATAGGTATTTGTCATCTTCCATGCTCCTTTTCTTATTCGTCGTTTCATTCTGTTCTCCGTCGCATTTTCTCCCAAGGGGTCGATTTTCTAAAAATCTCCTGTTTTTGCATTATGATAATGTCAAAATTTGCAAAAAGTAGGAGAATTTTTATGAAAGACATCATCCAAAACACGCTCCACCGCCTCGGTATTCCCGCCAACTACATCGGTTACTACCTAATGACCGCAGCTGTTGAACTCGCTCTGGAGGACGAGAGCCGTCTGCTGAACATCACCAAAGAGATCTATCAGCCTGTCGCCTCTCGATACAACTGCCGGAGTCACACCGTCGAGCGCAATATCCGAACCTTAATCTATCGCACCTGGCATATGTGCCCGAAGCGCTTGATTGAAATGGCCGGATACCCGCTCAAAAATTCGCCCACCGTCTCCGAATTTATTGATATATTCGTCGCCTATATTCGGCGAAATGAAATCAAATAAAATTCAGATAATCCGGATTATCGATGCCGTTGCCCTCGATCTCATAATTTTCAGCAAGGGTATCGCTGAAATTAACGAGATTTCCGTCCCGAGTCAAAAGAGCGAACATTCCATCGTCCTCTGAATACTCCACAATCCCGCCGATCTTTTTTACCGGATCCAAAAGAATATCCTGCTCATAGATCACCCGGCCCTTGCGATCCGTCAGACCGCTGCAGGCGCAAACCGTAGTGGGATCCACCGCAAAACTCACCGCCCCCGGCGTTCCATCCGGAAAGGTGTAGATCATCGGTCCCTCGCTATCCACCAAGGGATGCTGCGGAAGATAATACCCCTCCACCCATCCATGGGTAGCCTTACCTTTTGCCATCAAATGCTTTGCATACATATCCATTGTTTCATGCTCCTCTCGGGAGCACCTTGACCCAATCCAGAACCGTTTAATGACGGTATATTCCTGCATCTTCCGATCCATTCACCGTCGCCGGGAAAAATCCCGCCTTCCGGAGAATAAATCAAAATCTGCCAAAAATTTCCTCGCCCTTAAATCGATTCGTTTTGAATCAATGTGCTCCAAAATTATTTTCAATGATGTCAATGACATCCATTGTCCGATAGTATTCCCGCTCACCCAAAGCGAATACCTCCATCCCGTCCACCATGGCCGCCACGTGCTCACGCCCCAGCCCCAGCACATCGCTGATTGCCCTCCGGGTGACTAAGTATTTCCCGCCAAAGAGATCCCATAATGTCCCTAAATTTCTGCCCCTCATGAACCGCCCACCTCCATTGTTATGTAAACACCCTTTTCATACCCCTGTAGCTTCGCTAAGATATCCACCAGGCAATAAACCCAAAGATGCTCCTTGGTGGTCTCCTGCTTTACGATCCGATAGACCGCCCGATCCGGAAGTACCAGGGCGATCTGCCCCCGATCCTCCTTCCCGCTCCGCTTGATCATCCCGTATGTAATGATTACCTTTTCTTTTTTCATGCCCGCAGATCCCTTCTTTCTTTCACTCCAATATTCATTGTCAATACCTTTTCGCAAAATTAAAAAAATAAATTCCTTGTAATTTGCCTTTTAGTATTTTAAAATTAAATTAACGAGTTAAAAATACACCAAAAAAATTAAGAGTGTTGTATGGTGACCTCTATCGTTAATTTAAAAGAAAGGAGAAAGGCAATGAACGAGCGCGACCAAAAGGTTCTTCTTGAAATCACCCACAGATTTGACCTCAAGAAGAAATCGGTCAGCATCAGCAAGGTCGCAAAGGAACTCGGTATTCCTAAAGTAGAAATGCCGATCATTTGCGATCGTCTCAAGAAAGCCGGTCTCATCGAGTATGTAAACCTCCCCGGCGTTCCCGCCAAGCTGTATGTTGTTCCGGTCCTTTAAGTCATCTCATCCCTGCTTGTTCCTGCAAGCGGGGATGAGATTCTTTTGCTCCATTTTCGATAATCTCTTTTAATCTGACGGATGAGTGAACGCCGGATCTTCAGATCGCCCCGCTCAACAGCCGCAAGAATATCCATCCCCTCGATCTTACAGTCCCTCATTGTTTCCCAACCCAAATAATGACCGCAGGCGCAATCACTGTAACAGTCGCAGCATGCCGCACAAATAGATAATTCTTTTACTTTTTTCTTTTTCATATTATCACGCCTTTGCATCATTCCATATATGGAATATTCAACTCAAAAAAATTTGATCCTTGATCGCAGGATCAGTAATGCCCAAAAACTCACAGATGGCAATCGCATCCTCCAGCGTCCATCGAATCCGCCCTTTCTTTTTTTGGAGCAAAGATTGATGTGTGATCCCGAGGAAGTCTGCCATCTCCTTATTCTTCTTCCCTTGTTCAATCTGCAATTTTTCAATTTCAATTACGTTTACCATGCCTTTCACCTCCATTCCACATCTGGAATGATTTTAATATATCACAACATTTTTATACTGTCAACTCATTTTTGGAATATTTTTTTATTATTTGAATGTTTTTTATTGCTTTTTCATTTTTTACCTTTTATAATAAATTTATAAAAAATTAAATTGAGGTATACAAATTTGGAGAATTTTGTGAAAAACCTAAAAAAATATTTTGATCTTTCCGGTATGTCCTTCGAAAAATTTGCAAGCATCACCGGCTTACCGCAATCTTCGCTAAACCGATATGTAAATGGAAAGGTCAAAGCTCCAGTTGCTGTTGTTCCGATCCTTGAAAAAGGGCTAAATCTTGAACCGGGTACTCTTCTTGACCTCTACCAAGTTTCTGAAAAAGAAAAAAGATTAGTAGTTGCATACAGAAATCAACCCCATTTACAACAAACCGTCGATTCTATATTAGGCGTTGAAGAACCTACCCTCCGTATGGTTCCGCAAGACGCTCCCGCTCAGGTTGCTGCCTTTACCGGCGGTGACAACAAAATAGCGACCAACTCCTCTAATGAGAAGCTGGCCGCCATTGATGCCAATATTGACGATGAATAAAAAAGAGTAACCGTTTCCGGTTACTCACAAAATTCAACCTATATCAGCAAAAGACCCCACACAGGCGCAGCACACACAAAGTAACGTTTACAAACATCGCAATAATATTAAGCGATGCGGTAATCAAACGAAATATTTCTCCCTTTGAATACATTGTCCTTCCCCCTTTGTGAGAATTAAACTTCTGTTATTATTATACACCTTTTTACGAGTAAAGTCAATTTTTTTCGGAGGCTCCCATGGTTAGCAAAACTCAAAAGAAGATTCTTCTTTTCTACTATAAGCATCAGGAGGAATATGTTTCTATAACGGCATACAAAAAGCCGATAGACGAAGCTGCCATATCGTCCTTGGTTGAAAAAGACTATCTCGATCCATACCCCGAAATGTCCGTCGAGATGGGGGATAATCACGTTACTTTAAGTCTCTCGGACAAATATAGGATTACTGATACAGGAATTGATATCGCTGAGCTGATTAAACAAAACCGCACCAACCGGGTCACCTCATCCATCGAAGTCATCGGCAACACCATCGGCACCATCGGCGGAATATTAGGAATAATTTCCTTTTTTGGCACCTAAAAATAAGACGGTAATAGTATTTTGTCGGAAATTGTTATACTCTATAAATACCAAATTTTATTTATGGAGGTATTTCCCATGAAACTGTTGAAATTCTATTTTAGGTACTTTACTTTTCGATCTCTCCGAAAAGTAAGAAACATTAAAGCCGTGATTAAATCCCATGGATTCCGCATCCATCCCTATCGTCTGGAAGAAACCGATTCACAAATCACAGAATTGATCCGTGAATTAGGTTGCGAGGATCTTGCCCAACGTGAAAACGGTTTTGTAGTTACAAACGAGGTTATCAAAGCTGTTTTCATCAGAAAAAACCTCAGCACCAACGATCAGTTAGAGATCCTCTTTCACGAAGAAGCTCACATTTGGTGTAACCACCTAAACACAGCCAACTTTACAGATCAAACTGCGATCCAAAAAGAAGTAGAAGCCCAAAGATTTTATCCACGGCTTAAAGCCTTGAGACGTGTTGTCATTCTACTCACCATCACCGCCCTGGCTATCGGGGCATTCTTTTTAACACCTCAAGCGTCGAGATCTGTCGTAGATACAGAGCCTGTTGGCGTTTCCGGTTACACTATCATCACTAATGGAAACCCCAACGACATCGTCTACATCACCGGGAGCGGCGATGCCTACCACCGAGAATACTGCGGAACCATCGCAGGAAGTCACACCCGGACTGAAACCACCCGCAGCTCCGCCGAATCCCTTGGCAGACATCCCTGCTCCTACTGTAATCCATAAAAAAGAAAAAGCCCCCGACCTTTCGATCGGGAGCCAAGGGCATGAAAGGGAGAGCATGGGACGATGCTCTACCCATCTATATTATAAAATATTATCTTTTAATTTGCAAGAACTTTTCTTTGAAAGGAGGTGAAACAAATGCCCGAAGTGCAAAAACTGTTACGCAAGTATATCGACCTACCCTCTGATGACGGCAAGCGTCACCGGGTCACTGTCTCAGCGACAACCCAAAAGGAGCTGGAGCAAAAGTACCGGGAAAAATTGATGGAATTGGCAAAGACCGATTTTCGCTTTGCCCGGACCGCCACCGTAGCAAACTTCTTCGGACGGTATATGCAATACTACGTTCGCCCCACCCTGCGCCCCGGCGCCCGGCACGATAAAGAGGCTCGACTTCGCCGGTACCTGGTAGAACCCTTGGGCGGTTACGAGCTTTCCTCTGTTACCACCCCCATGCTGCAGAAACTCCTCAATGATCAGAAGGGCAAAAGTAAGAGCTTTCTTCTCAAACTGAAAGGAGAGCTAACTGCCTTCTTCGAGGCTGCAGAGGATGAAGCCTTGGTTCCAAGGAACCCTTGTAAACGCCTTTTTATCCCTGATGCTGAAGCAGGAGAACGCCGAGCCTTGACCGAGGAAGAGCGGAGAGTCTTTCTCATTGCTGCCGATCAGCAGAAACACGGACTTATTTTTCAGTTCATTTATTACTGCGGTCTGCGTCCCGGAGAAGTTCGCGCCCTTACCTTCGCCGATATCGACTACGACGCCAAAACCGTCACCGTCAATAAAGCCCTGGAGGATCGCACCGGCGAGATCAAGAGCCCAAAGACCAAAAGCGGCTACCGCACCGTCCCCATTCCGGACGAGCTTTTCAAAAAGCTTCCAAAAAAAGGAACCGGTTACATTTTCAAAGGGGATCGCTCCGGAAAGCTTTTGGCATCATCCAATTATAAGAGAGCCTGGCGCTCCCTCCTCAATCGGATGGACATCGAGATGGGCGCCAAAACCTATCGCAATAAGATCCTGCCGGATACTTCCGTCCTGGATCGGCGCATCACTCCGTACTACCTACGCCACACTTATTGCTCCATGTTGGCAGAAAACGGCGTCGATATCAAAAC
>JAZREO010000142.1:0-1177 GCA_045660845.1 Eubacteriales bacterium | reverse complement strand
GCTTGCTCATCGGTGACTGCGCCCCGGGCGGTATTGACGACGATCGCGCCCTTTTTCATGGCGGCGATCCGCTCCCGGCTCAGTATTCCCCGGGTCTCCTCGGTCAACGGCGTATGGAAGGAAAGGATATCGCACTCCCTGCAGAGAGTGTCCATATCCGCCAGAGGGAAGGCGCCCTCCTGCTTGCGGCGGCAGACCAAGACCCGGCAGCCCAACGTCTTTGCGATCTCCGCCACCCGGTTTCCGATTCCGCCACCGCCCACAACCCCCCAGGTCATGGAGGAGATCTCATGATAGGCAGGCGTCAGCCGGTTGGCGACCCCCGAGGCGGTATACTGACCCGAATGGACAAAATCTCGATATTCCTGCAGACGGGTCACCAGCGCCAGCGCCAGCGTCACCGTCAACTGCGCCACGCTGTCCGTAGAATAGCCGGGGACGTTGCAAAGGGCAATGCCATGCTCCCGGCAGTATGCGGTGTCAATATTATCATACCCGGTAGCCGCAGGGCAGATCAGTTTCAGCCGCTGGGCGCCGGAGAGATTTTCTTCATGTAGTTTGATTTTATTCAGTACCACCACATCCGCATCCCGGATCCGCTCCGCCACCAGTTCCGGCGGCGTATTGAGATAACACACGACCTCCCCTTGTGCATAAAGGGGCGCAAGATCCAGATCGGTGCCGATGGTCTCCTGCTCTAAAAGTACGATCTTCATAGCCTTCTCCTTTGTTTATTTCTTTCTTATATTATAGAATGTTTCGCTTGTATCTGCAAGAAAAAAATGAGCCGCTTGGGCAGTCCTTCGTAAGGAAGAATAGGTTTTGAACGCATCTTTTTCGCCCAAACAAGCTAAAAAAATCCCGTCATGCGTCAGCATGGCGGGATTTTTGTCAACTCGTTTGAACAAAAAATCTGTATTTCAAAACTGCCTTTGGCACCTTGAAAAGTGAAAGTTTGGATGCAAAGCAAGGAAAAAAGCACAGGCATCCTAACGGATGGCGAGCATTTTTGACGCAGTTTTGCGTCAAAATCTCTCTTTTCAAGGCTAATATTCCTTACGGAGGGCTGCCCTTATGCGGCTCATTCTTTTTCTACCAACCGTACCAACTGCCTGGAAAATGGCATCAGGAGGGCGGTGATAGTAACATTAAAAAGCGTGTGGATAATGGCGATCCC
>JAZREO010000141.1:0-1957 GCA_045660845.1 Eubacteriales bacterium | reverse complement strand
CAGGGCAAGACCGTTGAGGATATCAAGGCTCTGATCTCCTCCCTCCATGAGTTCAACCCCATGATGGGTCACCGTGGCTGCCGTCTGGCTGTTACCTATCCCGAAATCGCCAAGATGCAGACCAAGGCTGTCATCCGCGCTGCCATCAACGTGCAGAAGGCTCATGCTGACTGGACTGTCAAGCCCGAGATTATGATCCCCCTGCCCGGCGATGCCAAAGAGCTGAAGTATGTGAAGGATGTCGTTGTGGCTACCGCTGATGCTGAGATCGCTGCTGCAGACACCAAGATCGCTTACGAAG
Source organism: Eubacteriales bacterium (assembly GCA_045660845.1). GTDB lineage: Bacteria > Bacillota > Clostridia > Oscillospirales > QAKW01 > QAKW01. The sequence continues at coordinate 1,656 of JAZREO010000141.1, read as the reverse complement.
TCGCTACCATGATGGAGATCCCCAGAGCTTGCTTGACTGCCGATGAGATCGCCAAGGAAGCAGACTTCTTCTGCTTCGGTACCAACGACCTGACCCAGATGACCTACGGCTTCAGCCGTGACGATGCAGGTAAGTTCCTGGATGCTTACTATGATCGTAAGATCTTCGAGAACGATCCCTTCGCTAAGCTGGATCAGACCGGTGTTGGTAAGCTGATGGAGATGGCAATCAAACTGGGCAAGCCCGTAAACAACAAGATCCACTGCGGTATCTGCGGTGAGCATGGCGGCGACCCTGTCTCCGTTGAGTTCTGCCACAGAATCGGTCTGGACTATGTTTCCTGCTCTCCCTTCCGTGTACCCATCGCTCGTCTGGCTGCTGCCCAGGCTGCTATCAAGGAATCTAAGTAATTAGATTTATAAAGCAAACTTATCGCCTTGCCGAGAAATCGGCAGGGCGATTTTTATTAAACATATTGTGCTTATGGCTAATATATGATATAATGAACCAAATAGAATTTATGGTGGTGCAAAGGTTGAATTCACACAAAAGGAAAATGATTGCTCCGATTATCATTACAGTCATTATGATACTGTATTATATTGCGTATTTCGGATTTTTGATTTCTTTACTTGGTGGTTTTTGGAAATATGTTTTGAGTATTATCCCGCTTGTTTTTTCGGGAATTATGATTTTTGTCTGCATAGAAAGAATAAACGAAATAAAGAAAGGTGAAGAAGATGATATTAGTAAATACTGATTACATTAGTGGAAAAGAACTGGAAACCTTATCTCTTGTAAAAGGAAGTACAATCCAGTCTAAAAACATTGGTAAAGATATAGCGCAAAGTTTTAAAACTTTGGTAGGCGGAGAACTCAAAGCTTATAATGAAATGATGAATGAAGCACGCGCCCTTGCAACAAAAAGAATGGTTGCGGAAGCAGAAGAATTAGGTGCAGACGCAGTCATTAACATCCGCTATGCATCTTCTGCGGTTATGCAGGGTGCCGCAGAAGTAATTGTATACGGAACAGCCGTTAAGTTTATAAATAAGTAATTTCCCCCTTTTGTGTATAGCACCACAGGCTGCTATCAAAGAATCTAAGTAATTAGATTTATAAAGCAAAATTATGCGCACCGATTGCTCGGTGGACATTTTTCTTTTCAAAGTCCTTTTTATCGTACAATGGTTATGCTATAATTATGATAAAGGAGGGAATAAGAATGAAAAAACGGATAAGGGGGTTCAAGTGATAGCAGGGTTGGTGGTGTTGATCGTTTTGTTGTTTTGTGTTTTTATTAAAAGTGATGAAAGCTGCGACTGTGTTAAATGTGTCGCAGAGAAGAATCACGCAGAGTGGGAGAGGGATAATGGCTCCTTCTCCGACGGAGGATATTAACGGGACGATAAAACCGTTATTAAAAAAAAGTGATACATATAGTGAGTTATAATAAAGCAAAGTTACAAACAAAAGTTTGACGGAGAGATACTATGACGATCAATTTGTTTTTTGAGGCAATAACAAAGTATTTATTAGGCGTTGTTTTGGTTGGGTCATTGATCTTCTTGCCGGCGGGTACTTTTTTATACTTTAACGGCTGGTTATTGATGGGGATTTTATTTATCCCCATGTTCTTCGCAGGAATTGTCATGA
>JAZREO010000140.1:0-1427 GCA_045660845.1 Eubacteriales bacterium | reverse complement strand
AAGATCCAGTCACTGGTCCCTTTTTTCGAGAATCTCTCCGATCTGGAGGAGTGCGAGCGGTATTTTCGGGCGCAGCCGGAACTGATCGTCGCCCAGTCTGATCCCCATAACTTAGAGGTGTTTTCTGCCAAGGCGGGCAAGGGCAATGCGCTGATGCTGCTGGCGGATCTGCTGGGCGTTGACCGGCGCGCCACCATTGCGGTGGGCGACAGTACCAACGATGATACGATGGTTCGTGCCGCCGGTCTTGGACTTGCTATGGATAATGCCGTTCCGGCGCTGAAGAGCGTTGCGGATGAGATCATCTGCAACCATGAGGAACACGCAGCAAAATACATTTTGGAGCACTATATACGATAAAAATACATATTGATAAAAAAGTGAGGGCAAACTAAAAGAAAAGTTAGGAAAGGGCAGCGGTAATGGATCTTTTTTCGGTGCTCCGGCTGGCGCTGGGGCTTTCCTTTTTTCTTTTCGGAATGCAGATCATGAGCGGGAATTTAGAGGAGATCGCCGGCGGACGGCTGGAACAGTTTTTACGGCGGATGACGGTTCATCCTCTGGTGGGGCTGGGGACCGGTGCGGTGGTTACCATGGCGGTGCAGTCCTCCTCCGCGGTGACGGTATTGCTGGTGGGGCTGGTCAATGCGGGATTGATGGAGTTTCGGCAGACGGTCTCGGTCATTTTCGGTGCCAACATCGGTACGACAATCACTGCATGGATTCTCAGCCTGACCGGCATCGAGAGTGATAACATCTGGGTCCAATTACTCAAACCGGACAACTTTGCACCCATTTTGGCAGTAGTGGGGATTCTTTTGCTCATGTTTTCCAAAAAAGAACGCCGGAAAACAGTGGGTTCTGCCCTTTTGGGATTTACCTTGCTGATGCACGGCATGGAGCTGATGAAGGATGCAGTGGCGCCCCTTGCGGACGCTCCTGCTTTTGGGGACCTGATGCTGGCGTTTCGTAATCCTCTTTTGGGGGTTCTGGCAGGTGCGGTCATCACGGCGGTCATTCAGAGTTCCTCCGCATCGGTGGGCATTCTGCAAGCCCTTTCTCTCACCGGAAGCGTTACCCGCTCTATGGCGGTGCCGTTGGTGATGGGACAGAATATTGGGACCTGCGTCACCGCACTACTCTCCGGGATCGGCGCCGAAAAAAATGCCCGCCGGGTCGCCATGACCCACCTGCTGATCAATGTTTTGGGCACTGCCCTTTGCCTGGTCGTCTATATGACCGGGCAGGCGATCTTCGGCATGGACGATGCCACTACCTCTCCGGTAGGGATCGCCATTATCCACACGCTTTTTAATGTTACTATCACCGCCCTCCTGATGCCATTTTCCAGGCAGTTGGTACGGTTGGTAGAAAAAGAATGAGCCGCATAAGGGCAGCCCTCCGTAAGGAATATTAGCCTTGAAAAG
>JAZREO010000139.1:0-51858 GCA_045660845.1 Eubacteriales bacterium | reverse complement strand
AGAAACCTATTGAAAATAGGATTTAAATATGATAATTTATTATCAGTATAAAAGATAATTAGGAGTTTGTGTTATGAAACTTTCGATATCCAAGGGCAAACGGTTGCGTATCATGTTTGTCTTGGCGGTTTTGGACGCTATTGCAATTGCCGGTTCTTTTATTGCTGCTTTATGGTTGCGGTATGAATTTAATTTTTCTGCAATCCCGGTTAATTATATCAACACATACATAGAAACGATTGGAATTTGGATTGTATTTTCTCTATTGGTTTTTATGCTAATGCGTCTTTACAATAACATTCCGAGTTTTGCGGGGCAGGAGGATCTGTTTCGTGTTGCTTTGGCCCATGTGATTTTAGTGGTGGTTGGCGTTGCTTTGATCATAATTTTCCAACTCCAGATGCCCCGCTCCTATTATGCACTTGGCTGGATCTTCAGTTTTATTTCTACTCTTGCGATTCGATTTGGACGCAGAATTACCCTTATATTATCCAGCTTGGTTTTCAAACGTCATTCCGGGAAAGGTCCGTTGGAGCGAATTATGATCATTGGCGCCGGCTTTGCCGGACGTATGATCTTGCGAGAGTTTCAAGAAAGCGATCAGATCAATGGTAAAGTTGTATGCTTTATCGATGATAATCCCCAGAAAGAAGGGTGCCGTTTAGAAGGGGTTCCCATTGTAGGTAACCGCGATGATATCGTTGATTCCGCGTCCAGGTATGAAGTGGATAAGATCATTTTTGCCATCCCCAGCTGTAGCGGTAAGGATAGAAAAAAATTACTGGATATCTGCTGCGAAACCGGCTGTAAGGTTGAGATCGTTCCAGGGATCTATCAGCTTGTAAATGGCAGAGTGGGTGCGAATAAGCGGCGCAAGGTGGAGATTCAGGATCTGCTTGGTCGCGATCCGGTTGAGGTCAATCTGGATGAGATCTATCATTATATTTCCGGCAAGGTCGTCATGGTGACCGGCGGCGGTGGATCTATCGGTAGTGAGCTTTGCCGCCAGATTGCACTCGCCTCCCCGAAAACTTTGTTAATTTTTGATATTTATGAAAATAATGCCTATGAGATCCAGATGGAACTCCAGCGCAAATATCCCCATTTAGACCTGGTGGTTTTGATCGGTTCAGTTAGAAACGCTGCCCGGTTGGATTTTGTTTTGGGTAAATATAGACCGGATATCGTCTTTCATGCGGCAGCGCATAAGCATGTTCCGTTAATGGAGGATAGCCCTAACGAAGCGATCAAAAATAATGTTTTTGGTACCTATAAGATGGCGCAAGCATCTGTGAAATACGGCGTTGAAAAGTTTGTTTTGATCTCTACCGATAAGGCGGTCAATCCCACGAATATCATGGGTGCATCTAAACGGCTGTGTGAGATGGTGGTGCAGATGATGAACCGTGCGTCTGCGGATACAGAGTTTGTTGCGGTTCGATTTGGCAATGTCTTGGGTAGCAACGGAAGCGTAATTCCGCTATTTGAAAAGCAGATTGCTGAAGGCGGTCCTGTTACTGTTACCCATCCGGATATCACTCGTTTCTTTATGACTATCCCTGAGGCGGTTTCGCTTGTACTGCAGGCTGGGTATTATGCCAAGGGCGGCGAGATCTATGTTCTCGATATGGGGCAGCCCGTTAAAATTGCTGACATGGCGCGGAATTTGATCCGTCTTTCGGGCTTTGAGCCAGACTATGATATCCAGATCAAGTACACCGGTCTGCGTCCCGGCGAAAAGTTGTATGAAGAATTGCTGATGGATGAAGAGGGGCTGCAGGAGACAGAAAACAAACTGATCCATATCGGTCGACCTATTGAGATGGACGACGAGGAGTTTAAACGCCAGTTGAAACGGCTGGAGGAGGCATATCGTTCTGAATCTTTGGATATGAAGGATATTGTGGCGGAAATTGTGCCCACCTATAAGCGGGACGCTGCAAAACTGTAAGTGTCAAATCAAAGATAAAAGGTATACTGCAACTTTTTTGCAGTATGCCTTTCTTTTTTAGAGATCTTGTGATATACTATAACAGTTCAAAGATCATTACAGGAGGTGTCTGATATGAATGAGTTTCAGCTGGTATCAAAATACAAGCCTACCGGTGATCAGCCGGAAGCCATACAAAAGCTGACAGACGGCATCCTGGAGGGGAAAAAGGAGCAGGTCTTGCTTGGTGTAACAGGTTCGGGTAAGACCTTCACGATGGCAAATATTATCGCTAATGTGAACAAGCCGACGCTTGTTCTCGCTCATAATAAAACACTCGCAGCACAGTTATGCAGTGAATTTAAAGAGTTTTTCCCTAATAACGCTGTTGAATATTTTGTCTCTTATTACGATTACTACCAGCCGGAGGCATATATTCCGTCCTCAGACACCTATATTGAAAAAGATAGCTCCGTTAACGATGAAATTGATAAACTGCGCCACAGCGCCACTTTTTCGCTGCTGGAGCGTAAAGATGTCATTGTTGTATCTTCAGTTTCCTGTATCTACGGTTTGGGTGAACCGGATGAATATAAAAATCTGATGCTCTCGTTACGTCCCGGTATGATCAAAGAACGTGATGACGTTGTTGAGCATTTGGTCCGTATTCAATATGAACGCAATGATTTTGACTTTACCCGCGATAAATTTCGGGTGCGCGGGGATGTCTTGGAGATTTTTCCTGCAGCTTCTTCCGATACAGTGATCCGGATCGAATTTTTCGGTGACGAGATCGAACGTATTTCTGAAATCGACCATCTGACCGGGGAATTAAAGCGCGACCTGAGCCATGTGGCGATCTATCCGGCTTCTCATTATGTTATCGGCGACGAAAAACGGGAGAAGGCATTAAAGGCCATTGAGAAGGAGTTGGAGGAGCGAATCACCTATTTTAATCAAAATGGGAAATTACTGGAGGCTCAGCGTATTGAACAAAGGACTCGATATGACCTGGAGATGCTGAGTGAGATCGGCTTTTGTACGGGTATCGAGAATTATTCCCGGCACTTGAGCGGCCGGGCGCCAGGCAGCCCTCCGGCTACTTTGTTAGATTTTTTTGGAGATGATTTCCTCTTGATCGTGGATGAGTCCCATGTCACTTTGCCCCAGGTGCGGGGGATGTATGGCGGGGATCGGTCACGCAAAGAAATGCTGATAAACTACGGCTTTCGACTGCCCTCCGCCTTTGATAACCGTCCGCTGAATTTTCAAGAATTTACCTGCCACTTGGATAAGGTTCTATATGTTAGCGCGACCCCCGCAGCGTATGAATTGGAGCGTAGTGAGCAGGTCGCGGAGCAGATCATTCGACCCACCGGTTTGCTGGACCCCGAAATATCGGTTCGCCCAGTGGAGGGGCAGATGGACGACCTCTTGGCAGAAATCCATCGTTGCGTCGAACATAAGTCCAGAGTCCTTGTTACGACGCTTACAAAGCGAATGGCAGAGGATTTGACCGAGTACCTGGAAGGCATGGGTGTAAAGGTTAAATACTTGCACTATGATGTCAAGACAGTGGAGCGGATGGAGATTGTCCGAGATCTGCGGCTGGGTGTCTTTGATGTCCTGGTAGGTATCAATTTGCTGCGGGAAGGATTGGATATTCCGGAGGTATCTTTGGTAGCGATCCTGGATGCGGATAAAGAGGGGTTTTTGCGTAGTGAAACCGCGCTGATCCAGACCATTGGACGTGCTGCCAGAAACGCGGAAGGGCGTGTTATCATGTATGCCGACCAAGTGACGCCCTCGATGGAACGGGCAATTCGGGAGACGGAACGGCGCCGCACCATTCAAATGGAATACAATGAGAAAAACGGTATTATTCCGACGACCATCACCAAGGATGTTCGGGAGATTTTGGATATCGGTGTCATACCAACCACACCTGCACGCCGCAAACTGAAGTTTTCTCAGGATGAGAAGCAAGCTATGATCTGCGATCTGGAGAAACAGATGAAGGAGGCGGCAATGATGTTGGAATTCGAATATGCCGCTATGCTGCGTGATAAGATCGCTGCATTGAAAGGGGACCAGAAATAGCAAATGGCAAAGGATTTTATAACAATTAAGGGTGCGAGAGAAAACAACCTTAAAAATATCGATCTGAAGATCCCCCGGGACAAGCTGGTTGTGTTTACCGGTCTTTCCGGATCCGGCAAGACATCTCTTGCTTTTGATACCATCTATGCCGAGGGGCGTCGTCGTTATGTGGAGAGCCTTTCTTCCTATGCACGGATGTTTTTAGGACAGATGAATAAACCGGATGTGGATCATATTTCCGGTCTTTCTCCCGCCATCTCTATTGACCAAAAAACCACCTCAAAAAACCCCCGTTCCACTGTCGGTACAGTGACAGAAATTTATGATTATCTACGTCTGCTTTTCGCGCGGATCGGCAAGCCTCATTGCCCCATCTGTGGGCGCGAGATCGCTCAGCAGACAGTGGATCAGATCGTGGATCGTGTCTGCGAACTGCCCGAGCGTACCAAAATGACGATTTTAGCTCCGGTTGTCCGCGGCAGAAAAGGTGAGCACCAAAAGCTGCTGGAGGATGCTAAGCGTAGCGGCTTTGTTCGGGTGCGGGTAGACGGCAGTCTCTATGATCTGTCTGAAGAGATCAAGCTGGATAAAAATATCAAACATTTCATCGAGATCGTTGTGGATCGATTGATTATGAAAGACGGCATCCAGCAGCGTTTGACGGACTCTATAGAAACTGCGCTGCATCAAGCAGAAGGTCTTGTGATCGTTTCACCGGAAGGGAAAGAGGAGATCCTGTTTTCCCAGGATTTTACCTGCCCGGAGCACGGATTTTCCATGGAGGAGCTCTCTCCTCGGATGTTTTCCTTCAATAATCCTTTCGGTGCCTGCCCGGAATGTGACGGACTTGGTTTTTTGATGAAGGTGGATCCTGCTTTGGTGGTGCCAAAGCCTCAGCTTTCTATTAATGAGGGTGCGATCCGCGCCAGCGGCTGGTATCTATCTGGCGGCGATAATATTGCCAGAATGTATTTTCGTGCGTTAAGTGAAAAGTATGATTTTTCCTTGAATACACCTTTTGAAGAGCTTACAAAGGAACAACAGAATGTCCTGCTCTATGGCAACAACGGCGAAAAACTGGATATGAAGCGAAATTCTTCTTTTGGTTCGGTGGCATACAGCTCCTCGTTTGAGGGGATCATACCCAATCTGGAGCGGCGTTTTAAAGAAACTAACAGCGAATGGATCCGCCGTGAGATTGAAAATGTCATGAGCGATTGCCCGTGCCCTGCCTGTTGCGGAAAGCGCCTGAAAAAGGATGTTCTATGCGTGACGGTGGGGGATCGCAATATTGCAGAGGTGACCGATCTTTCGGTGACGGCGGCGGCGGAATTCTTTCAAAATCTTGAGTTGTCTGAAAAGGATCGAATGATCGGTGAACGGGTACTGAAAGAAATCGTTGAGCGGCTGACCTTTTTGAGGAGCGTCGGATTGGAATATCTGACCCTTTCCCGCAGCGCGGGGACCCTTTCTGGCGGTGAAAGCCAGCGAATTCGTCTTGCAACCCAGATTGGCTCCTCACTGATGGGGGTACTCTATATCTTGGACGAGCCTTCAATCGGTCTGCATCAGCGGGATAATGACAAACTGATCGCTACCTTGCAGCGCCTAAGAGATCTGGGAAACACATTGATCGTAGTGGAGCACGATGAGGATACCATGCGCGCTGCCGACTACATCGTGGACATCGGCCCCGGCGCGGGAATCCACGGCGGCGAAGTGGTTTGCAGCGGTACACCGCAAGAGGTGATGGACTGCGAACATTCACTGACCGGACAGTATCTCAGTGGGAAAAAGAAAATTGAGATCCCCAAGGAGCGTCGGGCAGGAAACGGAAAGTTTCTCGAGGTCATCGGCGCAGAGGAAAACAATCTGAAGAGGGTGAATGTAAAGATTCCGCTGGGTACCTTTACCTGCGTTACCGGTGTGTCTGGCTCGGGTAAGTCTTCTTTGGTTAATTCTGTTATCTATAAAACCCTGGCGCACGAATTGAACGGTGCCAAATCTTTCCCGGGAAAGGTTCGGGAGATCAAAGGGCTTGAGCATCTGGATAAAGTCATCGATATTGATCAGTCACCCATTGGAAGGACCCCTCGCTCAAATCCTGCTACCTATACCTCGGTCTTTACAGATATTCGTGACCTGTTCGCCTCTACTAATGGGGCAAAGGCGCGAGGGTATAGCTCCAGCCGGTTTTCCTTTAATGTCCGCGGCGGGAGGTGCGAAGCCTGCCAGGGTGACGGTATTGTTAAAATCGAAATGCACTTCTTGCCGGATGTTTATATTCCTTGCGAGGTGTGTAAGGGTAAGCGTTATAATCGGGAAACCCTTGAGGTTAAATATAAAGATAAGTCCATTGCTGATGTATTGGATATGACCGTTGAAGAGGGACTTTACTTCTTTGAAAACCATTCAAAGATCCGCAGAAAGTTGCAGACACTTTATGATGTGGGGCTTTCTTATGTGAAAATCGGGCAACCTTCTACTACGCTTTCCGGCGGCGAGGCGCAGCGCGTAAAATTGGCGACAGAACTTTCTAAACGCCCTACCGGGCAGACAATCTATATTCTTGATGAACCTACCACTGGTCTGCATACTGCAGATGTGCAGATGCTGATCACTGTGCTGCAACGTCTGGTTGATACTGGGAATACCGTAGTTGTCATTGAACACAATCTGGATGTGATCAAGACGGCTGATTATATTATCGATCTGGGACCTGAGGGCGGCGACAAAGGTGGCACTGTAGTGACCACCGGAACACCCGAAACCGTTGCGGCGTGCGAAAAAAGCTTCACCGGAATTTATCTCAAAAAGTCTGGTGTAAAGTAAATAACCATTACAAAAAGACGCTCCATAACGGGGCGTCTTTTCTCATATTCCGGTGTCAGTCTGCATAGAATACAGCAAGTGAGGTGGTGATATGGCGTTTTCAGAACGGGAGCTGCTTGCGCGACTGATCCAATGCGAAGCTGGCGGTGAGGGAGATATTGGAATGGCGGCAGTTGCCAGCGTGATCATGAATCGGGTGCGCTATCCGGTGGGGGAATATGCTCGGGTCGGACAGGGAAATATTCGAAATATTATCATGCAGCCGGGACAGTTTGAATGCGTTAGTACCGTTGTGAACGGACGTGAAAATCCCCAGAATATTTACAATATGAACCCAACAGGTATTCACTATGCCATCGCTGATTGGGCTATTGCCGGAAACCGACTGCCGGGTCTGGGAGATTCTCTTTGGTTTTATAATCCGTTTAATGTGAATTGCAGGCAGACTTTTCCATCGGATGTTGGGTATTACATTGGAAAGTACCAAGCACATTGCTTTTATAATCCAACGGATTTATATGAGTTTACATAATTTTATTGCGAGGTGTATTACATGGGTGAATTGAACGGTAGCGGAAGTTTTTTTCAGTCGTCAGACAGCAGCAATTCTGATTTTATGCAGTCACCGGCGTATCCCGGCTCCTGGCAGCAGGCGTTGCGCAATAATGAAGGACAATACTGCATTATCGATTTTTTGATCGGTACGGAAAACCTTGTTCAAAAAGAGGGGATCTTGTATGATGTGGGCGTCAGCTTTGTGGTTTTATTCGAGCCGCGGAGTGGAAACTATGTTGTATGCGATCTTTATGCAATCAAATTTGTGACATTTGCCGGTTCCGGTGTGCTTCCTGCGGGAAAGGTTCCGAAAAGACGAGTTTAATATCAAGACCCACCGATTATTTTCGGTGGGTTTATTTATTAAAAAACTGTATTATATTGACAAAACTACTTTTTATGGTTATTATTATATAATAAAAATAGTGAGGTACTATGTATGACAGTTAAAAGCATGACCGGCTTCGGTCGGGGCACTGGTTCCTTTGGTGGGCTGGAATTTACTATTGACATCAAATCGGTCAATCACCGTTTCTTTGATTTCTCTGCTCGTATCTACAAGGATTATGCGTTTTTGGAAGAGCCGATCAAAAAGCGGGTGGCAGAATCGGTTGCCCGAGGAAAGATCGATATTTATTTCCATACCGAGAAAAGTACAGCGGAGACCGAACTGAAGGCTGAGGTGGATCAGAACTTGGTGCGAGCGTACCTGGACGCCGCCAATCTGCTGAAGGTGACTTACGGTGTAGAGAATGATCTAAAAGCGTCCCGGTTGATGACGTTGCCGGATGTGATCACTATTGCGCAGCCGGATGTTGCAGAGGAGGATGTAAAGGCTGCTGTTTTGGCAGGACTGGATCAGGCATTGGAGTCTTTTATTGCAATGCGTGAGGTGGAAGGTCAAAAGCTGAAGGGCGATCTTCTCGATAACCTGAATTTTATTGCTTCTGCGGTGGAAAAGGTGGAAGAGCTTGCACCTGCTTCGGTGGCGGCATATCGCCAGCGGCTGGAGGAAAAGATCCGCGAAACCTTGGAAGATCGCAATTTGGATGAAGGCCGTCTTTTGACAGAGGTTGCCATCTTCGCCGATAAAGTTGCAGTAGATGAAGAAACGGTCCGACTGCGAAGCCACCTTGCGCAGTTTGAAAGCCTGCTGGAGCAGGGTGGACCCATTGGTAAAAAGTTGGACTTCCTGGTGCAGGAAATGAACCGGGAGATCAACACCATTGGTTCCAAGTGCAACAGTATCGAGATCACCCGGATCGTTGTGGATGTAAAATCCTGCATTGAGAAGATCCGCGAGCAGATTCAAAATGTGGAGTGAGGAGAAAACGCCATGAAGCTGATTAACATTGGATTCGGTAATATGATCAATTCATCCCGGATCATCGCCATTGTCAGTCCGGACAGTGCCCCTATTAAACGTATCATTCTGGAAGCAAAGGAAAGCAGTGTTTTGGTGGATGCCACCTACGGACGTCGTACTCGCGCGGTGATTATCACTGATAGTGACCATGTGATCTTGTCCCCACTGCAGCCGGAGACGGTTGCCAATCGATTGACCGATAGTTACGATGAAGAGGATGATGAGGATGGCGAATAAAGGAAAACTGATCATTGTGTCCGGTCCCAGCGGTGCTGGAAAGGGGACGGTTTTGGCAGAGGTCTTTCGTCATAATCCGCAATTGAAATATTCTGTATCTGCCACGACCCGTTTACCAAGACCGGGGGAACAGGACGGTGTGCAGTATTTCTTCATCACCAAAGAAGCATTTGAAGAAAAAATCGCCCGCGGTGAAATGCTGGAATATACCACCTATTGCGATAATTACTATGGTACACCGGCGGATTTTGTGGAAGATCATCGTTTAAAGGGGCAGGACATCGTATTAGAGATCGAGCCTTGCGGCGCCCGCCAGGTAAAATCTAAATGTCCGGACGCTCTTTCGATCTTTATTCTGCCGCCCAGCCTTGAAGAACTGGAAAGGCGGCTGGTCGGACGCGGAACTGAAGCGGCGGATGTGGTGGCCGCGAGGATTGCCGAGGCGCGCCAGGAGCTTGCCGGTGCAGATCAATATGATTTCAGGGTAGTCAACGACGATGTTGTAAGGGCTGCCAATGAAATAAACGTGATTTTAAAAAAATAATACAAAGGAGTATTTTAACAATGTTATATCCCGCAGTATCTGAATTAGAGAAAGTAACCAGAAGCCGCTATGCGCTGGTGATCATGACGGCTAAACGTGCCCGCCAGATTTCCGAAATAGCGGAGGCAGAGGAGATCGAATTGACCGATAAGCCGGTCAAGCTGGCGATCAACGACATTGCCGACGGTAAAGTTGCCCTCAAGGTCGAGGAATTTCCCGCTGAGGAAGCGGCAAGCGAAGAATAATCATGCCGTTGATCTGCCGGGTCGCAATTGATCAGATCATCCAAAAGATCGATAAAGATTATGATTATCTTTTACCGGACTCTTTGGGTGCGTCTGTTTTGCCCGGAATGCGGGTATTGGTGCCTTTCGGTAACGGAAATGTCCTGAAAAAGGCAATGGTATTTTCTGTCTTTGAAGGTAAGTCTGCACCAGAGCTAAAGAGCGTTGTTCGCGTTCTGGATCAGAAGCCGATGCTGGATACGATCCATCTGAGGCTGGCTGAATGGATGGCAGATCAGTATTTTGTTACACGCTATCAGGCGATCCGCTGCATGATCCCTCGTGGGCTGGACTATAAAGTTAATGAGATCTTTGCTTTGAATCCGGATCTGGCTGAATTTCCGGAGTCTTATCAAGAACTGGTCCACTTTATGCAAGAAACCGGCAAAGCGGTACGCCGCTCTGATTTTCCCGCTAAGTTCAAGCGTCTTTGCTTACCGGCCTTTCGTGACGGAGTCCTGATCGAGGAGATCCGGTCCATTCGTAATATCGGTGACCTGAAAGAGAAGAAGATCCGCTTGGCCCGTCCGGTGGAGGAGATCGAGCTCTATCTTGCGGAACTGGACCGCCGTTTTGAAAAGCAGCGGGACTTATTGATGCTATTTTTAGATGAGCCGGTGATGTCTGCTAAGGACGCCTTGTATTATTCCGGCTGCGGTCCCTCCACAGTCAAGACCCTTTCCCAAAAAGGTTTGATCGAGGTCTACAGTGAAGCGAAAGAGCGGACCCCCTATCAGGCAATGGAGCGCGGCGAGGACCGTCGGTCGATCCATCTGGAGGCGGAGCAGGAAACCGCATATCGGGGGATCTCTGCTTGCATTGATCAAGAGGGGACCCACTTGCTTTACGGCGTGACCGGTAGCGGAAAGACCTATGTTTTTATGCGTCTGATGGATGACCTGACAGCCGCTGGGAAGTCGGTCCTGATGCTGGTACCGGAGATTGCTTTGACTCCTCAGATGCTGAGCAAGTTTTATCTTCGGTATGGTGACTGTGTATCGGTGCTGCACAGTGGCCTTTCCATTGGCGAAAAAGCCGACGAATGGAAAAAGATCCATAGCGGCAGCGCCAAAATCGTTGTCGGAACCCGGAGTGCGGTTTTTGCACCACTGAATAATCTCGGACTGATTATTATGGACGAGGAGCATGAATCCAGTTATAAATCTGAGAGCAGTCCTCGGTTCCATGCAAGGGACGTGGCACGTTTTCTTTCTCATTATGCCAGTGTTCCGTTGCTGATCGCATCGGCAACGCCGGCAATAGAAAGCTACTATCAGGCGGAGCGTGGTCGCTACCGCCTCCATACCCTGACAAAGCGCTACAATAATGCGACTCTGCCGGAGGTCCGTCTGGTGGATATGCGGCAGGAGACCTTGGTTGAGGGGGCAAAACTCTTCAGCGAACCGCTGAAAACAGCCTTGGAGGAAACTTTTGCCGCCAAGGAACAGGCGATCCTCTTTTTAAATCGCCGGGGGATGCACTCTGTTGTAGGTTGCTCATCTTGCGGTGCGGTGGCAAAATGCCCGTCATGCGGGATCGCTCTGACTTTTCATAAGCCTAATCAGCGCCTGATGTGCCATTATTGTGGCTATAATATCAAACGCTTTTATAAATGCCCCGATTGCGGCAGCGAGCATATTAAAATGCTCGGTTTGGGAACGCAGTATGTGGAAGAAGAACTGCAATCGCTCTTTCCGTCTGTGCGTATATTACGAATGGATATGGATACGGTTGATTCTTATCTTTCCTATGGTGAGTTGCTGACTGCTTTCCGCGAAGGAGAGTATGATGTGATGCTGGGCACGCAGATGGTTGCCAAGGGATTGGATTTTCCCGCGGTAACGCTGGTAGGAGTGCTGCAGGCTGATATGTCCCTCTATACGGATGATTTTCGCGCTAATGAGCGGACTTTTAATCTGCTGACGCAGGTCTGCGGACGCTCTGGACGGAGCGGGAAGCCCGGGCGAGCGATTATCCAGACTTATTGTCCGGATCACCAGGTGATCGCCCTTTCGAAAGACCAGGATTATCTGCAATTTTACCGCCAAGAGATCGCTTTCCGTAAACTGGTGGGTTATCCGCCCTTCTGCGATATCCTGCTGATCGTCGCGGAAGGATTCTCACAGCAGGCGGTTGCTGATGGAATGGGCATCCTTTATCGCTATCTCCAGCAGGCGAGCAATGGAGAGTATAAGGATATTCCGTTGCGGTTGCTTTCGCCGGTTGTTCCACGGATCGGAATGCTGCGCGGACGGTATCGGATGCAGATGCTGGTGAAATGTAAAAATTCTGCAAGGCTGCGGCAGCTGATCTGCGAGTGTCGTGATCTGGATATGCCGAACGGCTTACAGGTATTGTTTAACATCAATCCTATCCAATATTTTTGAGGTGAGAGAATGGCTCTTAGAAATGTGGTAAAAAACGATATGACCTTTTTGGGTAAGAAATCCAGACCGGTTACCAGCTTTGATGATAAGCTGGCGACTTTGATCCAGGATATGAGGGAGACCCTCCGTAAGGAGGAGGGCGCCGGTCTTGCGGCTCCGCAGGTGGGGGTCCTTCGTCGGATCTTTATTGCCGATATCAACTGCGATGGCTCAGAGTATAAAGAATTCATCAATCCGGAGATCATTTCTGCTACCGGTAGGAATGATCGCTATTATGAAGGGTGCCTGTCTTTTCCCGGTCGGAGTTTTCGTATTGTCCGCGCCAATAAGGTTAAGATGCGGGCTCAGAATGTAAAGGGCGAATGGTTTGAGTTTACCGGTGAGGATTTTGTTGCTCGCTGTCTGCTCCATGAATATGACCATCTTGAAGGTATTACCATCCCTATGATCGGAGAAGAGGTTTTCGAGAATGAATAAGCTGCGTGTACTTTTTATGGGTACGCCGGATTTTGCTCTTGCATCCTGCAAAGCGGTGTATGAGCACTATCATTTGGTAGGCGTTGTAACCCAGCCCGACCGCCCCAAGGGACGCGGTGGAAAAATGGCAGCTCCGCCGGTAAAGGAATTTGCATTGGAGCACGGTCTGCCCGTCTGGCAGCCTACTGCTTTGAAGGATAACGCATTTCTTCCGGTTTTGGAGGAAACAAATCCCGATCTGATCGTGGTTGCGGCCTACGGACGGATCTTACCGGAATATATCTTAGACTATCCCCGTCTTGGGTGTATCAACATCCATGGCTCATTACTGCCGAAGTATCGCGGTGCTGCGCCGATCCAGCGCGCAGTTATCAATGGAGATACTGAAACCGGCATTACCATTATGCGAATGGCGAAGGGGATGGATACGGGGGATATGATCCTTCAGAAAACGATCCCTATCTATCCGGAAGATACTGCAGGCACCCTTTTTGACCGTTTGGCGGAGTTGGGAGTCGAAGCGCTTCTTGAGACGATTCCTTTGCTGGAGGCTGGGACGGCGGAATTTACTCCGCAAAAGGAAGAGGATGCCACCTATGCACCGATGATCGATAAAGCTGAAGCGGCTTTGGACTTCAATCGAGGCGCAAAGGCGGTGCGGGATCTGATCATGGGTATGAATCCTTCACCGGGTGCATTTTTAGAATGTGACGGATACCGTCTGAAGTTTCATGAGGCTTATCTGGGGGAGAATACAAATAAACCTGCCGGAGTAATTACGGGAATTTCTCAGAACGGTGTTGCTGTTGCTTGCGGGGATGGAAACTGTGTTTTGATCAAGACCATCCAAAAGCAGGGAAAAAACAAGACAGATGCATATTCCTATGCCTGCGGCGCTAAACTTGCCGTAGGGGAATATTTAAAATAAAGGAGACAGAGAACAAATGCTGTTCCAAACCTATTATTTCGGTATCTTTGCGATGCTCCCGGTATTACTGCTGGTGATCATTGTGCAGATCCGGATGCAATCCACCTATTCCAAATATGCCGGGCTTTCCAACGGAAAGGGAATGACCGGTGCGCAGATGGCTGAAATGATTCTGCGCAGGGCTGGTATTCATGATGTTCAGGTCGTCTGTATCGGCGGACAGCTTTCCGATCATTTTGATCCTACTAAAAAGGTGGTCCGGCTTTCAGAGCGGGTGTATAACGGTACCAGTATCGCTTCTGTCGGTATCGCTGCCCATGAGTGCGGTCATGCCATCCAGCATAGCGTTGGCTATTTTCCCATCCGTGTCCGCTCTGCGGTGGTGGGAATCACAAACTTTAGCTCGAAACTGCTTTATTTTTTGATGCTCGCCAGCTTTTTCATTTCCAGTGCCTCTTATAGCACAGTGATCTTTAATTTGGCGATCCTTTGCTATGTTGTTTTGTTTTTCTTTCAGCTGATCACTCTGCCGGTGGAGTTTAATGCTTCTGCCCGCGCAGTGGCGCAGATCGAAGCCGCCGGATTTGGTGAGCAGGATGTTCGCGGTGTGAGAAAGGTTTTAACCGCTGCAGCAATGACCTATGTTGCCTCTGCCATCACCGTACTTTGGCAGCTGCTGATACTGATCAACCGTTCCCGTAATCGCCGATGAAGGATCCAAGGTTTATTGCTTTTAATTTAATAGAAGAGTGGGAAGTGAAAAAGACATTTCCCAACCTCGCCTTAAAAAATACCCTTCGTTCTGTTTCGGAAGAGCGGGCGCGGCGGTTCATTACCGCAATGGTATACGGTGTTGTGGAGCGAAAAATAACGCTGGACCATTTTATCGAGCAATGCTCTGATCGAAAGACGGCACGCCTTGCACCCGCTGTTCTTTCGGTCTTGCGGATGGGGGTTTACCAGATGTTCTATATGCAGGTTCCTGCATCTGCAGCCTGCAATACTTCGGTTGAACTGATCAAAAGGCGTGGTATGACGCATAGTGCCGGCTTTGTAAACGCGGTCCTGCGCCGGTGTGACCGGGAGCGGGAAACATTGCTTGCATTAAAAAAAGCGGACTTTTCCGTCCGGTATTCCATCGCTCCTGCACTGGTTGATCTTTTGCTGGATCAATACGGCAAGGAGACCTTTAAGGAAATCATGGAAAGCATCAGTCAGACGGACACTGCCTTTTATCTGTTTCATAACATTAAACGCGGCGCCGAAAATGTTTTTTTAGATATGATGCAGCAGGAGCAGGTCGCAGTTGAAAAGACGGACCTTCCGCATCTGTTTAAGGTATCCTCCGGTTTTTCGGTGGAGCGTTCAAAGGCATATCAGGAGGGGTGGTACCATGTTGTGGGTCGCCATTCTGCGGAAGCGGCGCTGATGATGCCGGAAAATGCCGATTTTGTTATGGATCTCTGTGCGGCACCGGGGGGCAAGACCTTTGTTATGTCGGCGCTGACAGAGGGGGAGATCAAAGCCTTCGATATTCATGCACATAAGGTGGAGCTTTTAAACCGCTCCGCTGAACGAATGGGACATCGCAACGTAACCGCAGCGCTTGCAGATGCGTCGGTTTTTAATGCGGAGTTTGTAGAAACCGCTGATTTTGTTTTGTGCGATGTGCCCTGCAGCGGTCTTGGTATCATGGGTAAAAAGCCCGATATTAAGTATAAAAAATATAAAAGCGAGGATTTTGCAACTGTCCAGTACCGGATCCTCGAAAATGGCGGACGGTACCTGAGACCCGGCGGAAGGCTGGTATACTCCACTTGTACCATTGACCGTCGCGAAAATGAACAGTTGGTCAATCATTTTTTGAGAGAAAATCCGGGCTTTTTTTTGGATAAAACAATTCTGCCCGAGGGGCAGAGGACCTATTTGCCCGCGCTCGGTGCGGATGGCTTTTTCATTGCTGTTTTAAAGAAAGGTTATATGGTTGAAAACTGATTTAAAATCCATGACAAGGGAAGAACTATCTTCCTACATAATTGGTCTTGGTGAACCTGCGTTTCGCAGTAAGCAGATCTTTCGCTGGCTTCATCGCGGCGTCGGTACCTTTGATGAGATGACCGACCTGCCGAAGGCTTTAAAAGAGCGACTGGAGCAGGACGCGCATATCACGACGCTTCATGTTTATAAGCGTTTTCGTTCCCAAATCGATGAAACCGTCAAGTATCTCTTTGAACTGGAGGACGGCAATATCATTGAAACGGTGGCGATGAAGTATCACCATGGTTACTCTATTTGTATCTCCTGCCAGGTCGGGTGCAGAATGGGCTGCTCCTTTTGTCAATCTACCAAGAACGGCTTGATTCGTTCTTTGACAGCGGGGGAGATCCTGGATCAGATCCTGCAAGTGCAGCTCGATCTTGGGATCCGGATCACCAATGTCGTCATGATGGGGATTGGTGAACCTTTGGATAACTTTGATGAAGTGGTCCGCTTTTTGAAAAATGTGAATGACCCTGAGGGGATCAATATCGGCTATCGGCATATTTCTCTTTCCACCTGCGGACTGATACCGGGAATGATGCGGCTGGCGGAACTTGAACTTCCTATTACATTATCGATCTCCCTGCACGGCACCAGCGACGACATCCGTTCCGGAATGATGCCGGTCAACCGTAAATATAATTTGAGTGAACTGATCAGCGCCTGCAGAGAATATCAGTTGCATACCGGGCGCAGGATCTCGTTTGAATATGCGGTCATCGCGGGTGTGAATGACCGCTATGAGGATGCAAAGCGTCTGGCAGATCTGTTGAGAGGAATCTTATGTCATGTCAATTTGATTCCGGTCAACCCCATTGAAAACGGAAGCTATCATCCACCCTCGAGAAAGAATGTGCTGAATTTTCAGCAAAGCCTGACTAAATTAGGACTGAACGCAACCATCCGCAGAACGCTGGGAAGCGATATTTCTGCGTCCTGCGGTCAGCTTCGTCATCAAAATGCGAAAGAAGGAGGAAATGCATAATGAGGATTGTCGGTAATAGTGATATCGGCATGGTGCGAAAGGAAAACCAGGATGCGTTCTGGATCCACCAGCCGGAATCGGATATCGCTGTAGCGGTGGTCTGCGACGGCATGGGCGGTGCCCGCGGCGGTCAGCAGGCGAGTGCTATGGCAATCGACGCGGTTCGCCAGTACTTTATGACCCAGTCGATCCCGGCTGATATTGAAACTGCTTTTCAGCAGATCTTCGATCTTAGTAACCGGTACGTTTATAATGAAGCATATGAAAATCCCGATTTAATGGGGATGGGTACTACTATGGTGCTGGCGCTGGCAAAGCGGGATACTGTGTATTTGGCCAATGTGGGTGACAGTCGAGGGTATCATATTAAGAACGGTAGCATCTCTCAGATCACCAAAGACCATTCTGCTGTCCAAGAACTGGTTGACAGTGGACATCTGACAGAGCGGCAAGCCAAGCTTCATCCCAATAAAAACATCATTACCCGTGCTGTTGGTATTGAAGACGAGGTTTCCTTTGACTTCTTTCGAATCTCAGTCGAACCGGGGGATGTGATTCTCTTGTGTTCAGACGGATTGTCTAACAATGTGGACGAAAACGAGATACATTTTGAAATATCCGGCGGCGAATTTGATGATCTGCCGAAACGGTTAATTGATCTTGCAAACAGTAGGGGCGGCGCTGATAATATCACCGTTGCAGCCATCCAAATATAAGGAGGACCGAAGAATGGAAAAATACATCGGAAAAGTTTTAAATGATCGCTATATGATCACTGAGGTGGTCGGCGTGGGCGGCATGGCGTATGTCTATAAAGCCTTTGATAAAGTTTGTAACCGTGTTGTTGCGGTAAAGATTCTGAAGGATGAATTTATGTCGGATGCGCAGTTCCGCCGCCGATTTACTAATGAGTCCAAGGCAATCACCATGCTTTCTCATGGAAATATCGTGGATGTTTATGATGTTTCTTTGGAGGGGGATGCTCTTTATATCGTCATGGAATACATTGACGGCATTACTTTAAAGGAATATATGGAGAAAAAAGGTGCTCTTTCCAGCGCAGAAGCTCTCCATTTTATCAAGCAGATCCTCAAAGGGTTGTCTCACGCTCATGAGCGTGGTATCGTCCACCGGGATGTCAAGCCCCATAACATTATTCTGCTGAAGGATGGAACCATTAAGATCACAGACTTCGGCATCGCGCGGCTGACAAAGTTCGATACCCAGACCATCAGCGATATGACCATCGGTTCTGTGCACTATATCAGTCCTGAGCAAGCCAGCGGTGATCGTACGGACGAGCGTAGCGATATCTATTCGGTGGGTATTATTCTCTATGAAATGTTGACCGGCAAGCTGCCCTTTGAAGCAGATACCGCAGTTGCGGTAGCATTGATGCAGGTCCAGGCGCAGCCTGATCTGCCTAGCGAGATTCGTTCCGATCTGGCGCAGGGACTAGAGGATATTATTTTGAAAGCGATCATGAAGGATCCTGCATTGCGGTATCAGTCTGCCGGATCGATTCTTGCGGATATTGCTTTGTTTGAGTCGGATCCTACCATTGTGTTTAATTATACCGCTGAGCCTATTATGGACGAACCGGCGGCGGATAATTCTCCTACTATTTTTGCAGAGAATCTCATTTCTGATCAGAATGAATTGGATGATGCAGCTGAAGATGAGGTGGACGAGGATGAATCGGAGGAGGAAAAGTCCGATTTTAAGACCACCTGGTTGCCGATCATTGCCGGCATCGGTACGGCATTCCTGGTATTGATTTTAGTGGCACTGGGGATCGTCTTCCAAAAAGAACTGTTCGGACCTAAGACTGTTGCTTGCCCTAATGTTGTGGGAATGGAACTGGAGGCCGCCAAGGAGGGCTATACTTTTGAGTTTGTTGTAGGCTCCACCGCGTCCAGCGATACCTATACAGAGGGACAGATCATCTCCCAAAATCCTGCTGCTAACAGCCAGATCAAGAAAAAAAGTACGATCACCGTTGTTGTGAGTACAGGCCCTGCCAGCACCAATACAAATGATGCACCGACTTATGAGGATACCAACTATGTGCCGAATGTTCTGGGCTTTACAAAGGCGGATGCTATTGCAGAATTCAAACGGCAGGAGATTTCCTATCGCATTGAAACCAAGCACGATGATGAGATGGAAGAAGGACGAGTCATCTCTACCTATCCTTCGCCCGGTGATGAGGTCGATATGAATACAACGGTTACTATTTATATCAGCAGCGGACCGGAAGAGACAGAACCGGATGAACCTGAGGTCGAGACTATCATCATGCCTGATCTGACCGGTCAGACCGAAGGCGCCGCTAAAACGACCCTTAAAAATAATAAGCTGCAGATCGGTACGGTTTCGACGGAATATAGTGATACAGTTGATAAAGGGATCGTTATTTCCCAAAGCGTTTTGAAGGATGCCAGCGTCGAGGTGGGCACTAAGATCGATATCGTTGTCAGTGCCGGACCCAAGGAAAAACCGAATGAAACACCTGATGATCCTGCGGGAACCCCCAATGATTCGACCACCGATACGAAGGACCCCGAAGGTGGTGCGGGAACTGATTCGGAAAAGCCCGATGATGGCACTGTACCCGATACAGAAACTTCTTCCACCTCTACGACTGATCCTTCTGCATCTAACGGATGATGGAAGGAAGGATCGTCAAACTGCTTTCCGGGGTCTATACGGTTGAGACCCCGGAGGGCTATTACCTTTGCCGCGCAAAAGGAAGCTTTCGTAAGCAGGGAGTTTCTCCTGTGCCGGGAGACAAAGTTGAAATTTTGGCGCTGCCAGACCTTACCGGTAGAATCGACCGGATCTTGCCTCGAAGAAATTATATGATCCGTCCGAATGTGGCTAATGTGGATGCGCTTTGCTATGTATCTTCTTTTTCTCAGCCTACGCCTTTTCCGTTTACTATCGATAAAATGTTGATCATTGCTCAAAACCAAGGGATCCAACCGGTCCTGGTCTTTAATAAGATCGATCTGCCGGACACCGAGAATGTTGCGGAGCTTGCGGCGTTATATCAAAGGCTGGGATATCCGGTACATTGTGTTTCCGCCTCCACCGGTGAAGGGATCGAATCGCTTCGGGCGGCACTTGAGAATAAGACGGTGATCTTCGCAGGGAATACCGGCGTTGGGAAGAGCAGTATTTTAAATATCCTTTATCCTGAATTGGAACTGCCCACCGGCGAAGTCTCTCAAAAGCTGGGACGAGGTCGTCATACGACTCGCCATATTGAACTGTATCCCGCAAACAACGGTTTGATCGGTGATACGCCGGGCTTTGGCGCTTTGGAGCTGGAAGGATATGAGATCGAGCGGACATGCTTGGCAGAATATTTTCCGGATTTTGTCCCCTTTCTTTCAGATTGTGTTTTTCAGGACTGCGCTCACTACAATGAGCGAAATTGCGCAGTGCGGAAGGCGGTTGAAGATGGGGCAATCGATGCTGGTCGGTATGAGAGCTATCGTCAGATCTATCAATTTTTGAAGGAGGAAGAGACTCCTTGGATCAAAAAAGCAAACAATTAATGATATTTCTTGCCGGTGAACTGCGCAGTAAGGCGTCGGTCCTCTCAAAAATGGAAGAGCAGGACTTTGATTATTACGCAGCGGACGGCGGCTACCTGCTGGCGAAGCAATTTGATGTTCCTCTGCGTCGCGTATTGGGGGACTTTGATTCGGCGGTAAAGCCGGCGTTGGATGATTTGTTGCTATACCCCTCGGAGAAAGATCAGACCGACAGCGAATTGGCACTGGAGCTTGCACTAAACGACGGATATCGTTCTGTTTGGATGATCGCCCCTTTCGGCGGACGGCTGGATCACACAGTAGCAAACCTATGCCTGCTGGAGACTGCGGATCAAAAGGGCGGCGTGCTGAAACTATATGACGGAGAAAATCTTGCATTTCTTTTGCATGAGGGTACTCACACACTGAATTCTCACTTTCGCTATATTTCTTTCTTTCCTTGGAATGGACCGGTGGAATTATCGTTATCGGAGTTTAAATATCCCTTGGATCATTATATATTGGTGCAAGAAAAGCCTATCGGCGTCAGCAATGAGCCATGTGGGTCGGCACCGACCATAACGATCCATCGCGGAACTGTATTGTGTATCTGCATTGAAAATCAACAGGAGGAGTTATGACAAGACAAAAGCAAAGAAAAGTCGTATTTCAGCTGGTCTATGCGCTGAATTATCAGGGGATGGATGGCAAGGAAACGATTTTGGAGGAGTTTTACCGTCAGCAGGAGCTGGATGAGCATATCCCTTATATCGATGAAACCTTTAACGGTATTGCGGAAAAATGGGGGGATATTGACGCTTTGATCGAGCCTGCGCTGGCAAATTGGTCGATGAAACGCTTGAGTGCCGTTTGCCTTGCGATCCTGCGGGTGGCGGTATATGAAGTGAAGTTCAATCCGGATATTCCGGACCGTGTGGCTGTCAATGAAGCAATCGAGCTGGCAAAAGAGTTTGGCGACGAGGATTCCGGCAGCTTTGTCCACGGTGTTTTGAGCAGTATTGCGAAATAGGAGCCTTCATGGAGCGAGCAGCCATCTCCGTAACACAACTGAATCAATATCTAAAGAGCGTGCTGGAAGCGGACCTGAATCTGAAAAATATATGGGTTCAGGGCGAGATCTCCAATTTGACTATCCACGGTAGTGGGCACATCTACCTTCGCTTAAAGGACGAAAACGGCATTATCAGTGCAGTGATGTTTCGATCCAGTGCGGCGAAGTTGAAATTCCGCCCGGAAAACGGGATGAAAATTCTGGCAAAGGGCAATATTTCTGTTTTCGAAAAGACCGGTGTTTATCAGCTTTATATCACCGAAATGAAGCAGGATGGTGCAGGAGATCTTTATGTCGCGTTGGAGCAGCTGAAAAAGCAACTGGCGGCAGCAGGCATCTTTGCAGAAAGCCATAAAAAGAAGATCCCTGTGATCCCGGAACGAATCGGCGTTATTACTTCGCCTACCGGCGCAGCGGTGCGAGATATTATCCAGATCACCGGACGGCGCTTTCCGCTGGCGGAGGTGATCATCTATCCTGCTATTGTGCAGGGGGATCAGGCACCAATGTCCCTGATCGCCGGTATTGATTATTTTGAGCAGGTTGAAGCAGTCGATGTCGTTATTATCGGCAGAGGCGGCGGTTCTATTGAGGATCTTTGGGGCTTTAATAGTCCGGACCTGGCGTTGGCGGTCTATAATTGTAATACCCCGATCGTTTCGGCTGTTGGACACGAGACCGATTTTACCATCTGCGATTTTGCGGCGGATCTGCGGGCACCAACCCCTTCCGGAGCCGCGGAGCTGGTGGTTCCGGATCTGCAGGACCTGCTTCGCCATATTCAGCAGCAGCAAAAACGGCTGCAGACGGCTCTGTCCGGCACCATGCAGCATAAGCGTGATCTTTTGGGACGCTATGCAAACGCCAGAATCATGAGAGATCCCCGTGCCTTTACGGACAAGCCGTATATGCTGCTGGATCACCTGACTCAGCAGTTAAAGCAGAGAATCGCGCAGCAGACAAAGGAACAGCGGAGCAGCATTGCGATGTTGATTGCAAAATTGGATGCACTCAGTCCTTTGAAGGTGCTGCAACGGGGATATTCGCTGGTTCAAAATGAAAATGGTGATGTAGTGATCGGCGTCGATCAATTAGAAAAAGACGAAATAATTCATCTTCACCTGACGGACGGTAACGCTGTCTGTAGAGTCGAAGAGATTAAAAAGGGATAATGTAATGGAAAAGACTATGAAGTTTGAAGAGGCAATCAAGCAACTCAGCGAGATCGTTAAAAATTTGGAAAGTGGAGAGGTTCCCTTGGATGAATCCATTGCGTTGTTTGAAGAGGGAATGAAGCTCAGCCGGCACTGCACGGAGATCTTGGAGCAGGCAGAGCAGAAGGTGCGCTTTTTGCAGCAGGATATGGAGCAAGCGACGGATGAACGCTGAATATCTTACTAAAAAGAAACAATTGGATCAGTTGCTGGAGTCGGTTGTTCAGCGCGCATTGCCGCAAGATAACCACCTTGGCGAAGTGATGGCTTACGGTATATCTGCACCCGGAAAACGAATTCGAGGTGTGCTTACAATGGCGTTTTGTGACCGGCTTTCTGTACCCGTGGAGCAGGCGCTGCCCTTTGCTGTCGCTTTGGAAATGATCCATGCCTATTCCTTGGTTCACGATGATATGCCTGAGATGGATAACGATGATTATCGCAGGGGGATGCTGACCTGTCATAAAAAATACGGCCCTGATATGGCGCTTTTAGCAGGGGACGGGATCCTGAATTTTTCTATGGAATATCTTCTTTCCAACCGGAACTTATATCAACCTGAACGCTTTCTGAATGCTCTTGAGGTGCTATATAAAGCGGCTGGAGTGCAGGGGATGCTTCATGGTCAAGTCCTGGATAAAATTGGTGAAAGCTGCCCACTGACCTTGGATGAGCTGCTAAAGCTCCATCGCCGCAAGACTGGTGAGTTACTTTTGGCACCAATCAAGATCGCCTTGGCACTGTCTGGCAAGAAAAACGAAAGTTATGTAAACTATTGTGAGCATATCGGTCTGGCTTTTCAGATCAAGGACGACCTTTTAGATGTAGAAGGCTCCAGCGAAATACTGGGAAAAACCGTTGGCAAGGATTCTGCGGAGCATAAATCTACTTTTGTATCCATTCTCGGTCTTGAGGCTGCAAAAGACTATCTGAGCGAGGAATTGAATGCTGCGGTGAATTCCGCAGGAAATGATGACTTTTTACTTTGGTTGGCTGATTATATCGGAAAAAGGGAAAAATAATCGGGAAAGGAGGCTGTAAATGAGCCAGGATCAATTGCTGAAAAATATTGAAGGTCCCGCCGACATCAAGGATCTGGATTATTCTGAAATTGCTGCTCTGGGAGAGGAGATCAGAGATTGCTTGATTCGCAATGTATCCAGCACCGGTGGGCATCTTGCCAGTAATCTCGGTGTCGTTGAGCTTACGATGGCACTCCACCGTGTTTTTGACTCCCCAAAAGACCAGATCGTTTTCGATGTAGGTCATCAATGCTATGTGCATAAGCTGCTGACCGGTCGATATGAGAAATTCCAATCTCTCCGTCAGGAAAACGGACTTTCCGGCTTTCCCAACCCGATGGAAAGCGAACATGATATTCTAAAGACCGGTCATAGTTCCACTGCTATTTCTTCGGCAATCGGTCTACTGAGAGCCTCTGAATTGAACGGGGAAGAGGATCGCTATGTGATCGCGGTGGTTGGTGACGGCGCTATGACCGGAGGTCTTTCCTATGAAGGGCTGAACAATGGCGGCAGAAGTCAAGGAAACCTGATCGTTGTTTTAAATGATAATGATATGAGCATTTCACCCAATGTGGGCTCCTTTGCTAATTATTTGTCTAAGATCCGTTCTCGGCAGGCATATTTCCGTTTCAAGGATATCTTGAGCCGGATCACAAATGGTACACCACTGATTGGTAAAGCTATTTACCGGTTTTTTCAAAGAATTAAGCAGGCGTTAAAATCTGTATTTTATCAGGGTAATATCTTTGAGAATATGGGTTTTGCCTATCTCGGTCCGTTGGACGGACATAATCAACGGGAACTGGAACGGGTCTTAAAGCGGGCAAAGAGCCTCCAAAAGCCTTGTCTGATCCATGTGAAAACCATCAAGGGGAAGGGTTATTCCTTTGCAGAGGATCAACCCTCGGATTTTCATGGACTTAGCTCTTTTGTTGTAGAGACCGGTGAGCACGGTCAAAAAGTAAAACCGGATTTCTCTGATATCTTCGGCGGGGAGCTTTGCCGCCTTGCGGAAGAGAATTCAAAAATCTGCGCCATAACGGCGGCTATGAGCGCCGGTTGCGGGCTGACGGAGTTTTCAAAAAAATATCCGGAACGATTCTTTGATGTGGGTATTGCAGAGCAGCACGCGCTGACCTTTGCCGGTGGGCTTGCTAAAAACGGAATGAAGCCGGTATTTGCTGTTTATTCTTCTTTTCTGCAGCGCGGCTTTGATCAAGTGATACACGATCTCGCCCTTCAGGGCGCCAGTATGACCCTGTGTATTGACCGCGCCGGTATTGTGGGGGAAGACGGGGAGACCCATCAGGGGCTTTTTGATATTCCTATGCTTCTTCCAATCCCCGGTGTTTCGATCTATTCGCCTACTTCGTATACCGACTTGAAAACGGTCTTGCGTCAGCAGATCGGGTCCGGGACAGGAATTTCCGCAATTCGTTATCCCCGGGGCTATGAACCGGATATGGTGCTGCCCTTTGATCAGCCGGAAGCGGCTGCTGAGTGGCTGGGAACCTCTTTGGAATTGTGCGTAGTTTCCTACGGACGTCAGGTCGTGAGCTGTCTGCAGGGAATCCGTAAGGCGAATCTGCAGGTCTCATTTTTGAAGCTAAACCGTATCTATCCCATTGACGAAGAGGTCGTCAGAAAATTGTTCCAATATAAACGGATCCTCTTTATTGAAGAATGTTATCAAACCGGCGGCATCGGAGAATATCTCGGTAATCTACTGATGAATGCGCATTATCGAGGGTTATATCGTAATTTCGGCATTAAGAATCATTTTATGAAATCCGGAAAACCGGACGATCTGCTAAAGGAATGTCATCTGGACAGCGGCAGTATCGCCGAAATGATCCGGAAGTTTGAGGCAATGAAAGCATGAGATTGGACCAGTATTTGGTGAAGAATCAGTACTATGAAAGCCGGAATAAGGCGGCGGCGGCTGTAAAGTCTGGATGCTTTGCAGTGAATGGTAAAAAAGTCCTGAAGCCTGCATATGAAATAACGGAGCAGGATCAGGTCATTGCCCTGCAAAAAGGAAAAACCTACGTTGCTCGCTCGGCGTATAAGCTGTTGCGCGCCTATCAGGTCTTCGATCTCGCCTGGGAAGGGAAGACTGTTGCAGACCTTGGTGCCTCTACCGGCGGTTTTTGCCAGGTATTACTGGAAAATGGTGTTCGCAGGATCTACGCGGTAGATATTGGAACTGCCCAACTTCATCCTTCGATCAAAGAGGATGATCTTGTAATTAATATGGAGCATACCAATGCCCGTTATCTGGAAGCGGGCTCCTTTCCTGAGCCTGTTAACGCTGTTACTGCAGATCTTTCTTTTATTTCAATTAAAGCGGTTCTTCCTGCGATATACCGGACGCTCGCTCCGACAGGGGAGGCTGTCGTATTGATCAAGCCGCAGTTTGAGGCAGGACCTCGTCATCTAAGTAAAACCGGTGTTGTGACAGACCGAAAGGTGCAATTTAAAACGGTAGAAGAAGTGGCTTTGTTTGCGGAAAATTGCGGCTTTGGTGTAAAAGGGCTCTCTTTCAGCGGACTTGCCGGCGAAAGCGGGAATCGTGAATATCTTCTTTATCTTGAAAAGGATGTTCAAAGCACGATTTCAATCTCTGCTGCGGCTTACGCGGCAGTTTATACGGAGGAAAACCATGAATAAAATTGGCGTCATCGTCAATCCGGAAAAAGATCATGGGTTGATCCATTTAAGGTGCGTGATCGACCAACTGGAGTCTGCCGGATATACGTATGCGGTTTCATGCTGTAATTTTAAGACAACAGAAGAATTCGATTTTTGCACACCAACCGAATGTTTTCAAGATGCACGACTAGTGCTGACTCTGGGCGGCGACGGTACCTTGCTGAAAGCAGCACCCTATGCAAACCGCTTTCATGTTCCGTTGCTGGGCATTAATCTTGGTCATCTGGGATTTTTGGCGGAGCTGGAACCCAATGACATTGAGCAGTTGCCTCAAATATTAAGCAATTACGAATGCACAGATCGAATGATGCTTTCTGTATCCATTCTGCGAAATTCCGAATTTATTTCGGAAACTGTGGCGCTGAATGACGCGGTGATCCGTGGTCGTTTCGGTAAGCCTGCGCATATTGTGATCGGTGACACAGAAAGCGATCTCTTGGACTATTTTTGCGATGGTTTTATCATTGCAACCCCTACCGGTTCAACTGCCTATTCCATGAGCGCCGGCGGACCGATTTTGGAACCTCGGTCGGACGGCATTGTCGTCACCCCTATCTGTCCCCATACTTTGGGTTCACGCTCAGTGGTTTTTGGTGCTGCGCAACGATCAATCTATGTTAAGGTGGCCAATGCGGACCGCATCAAGGCAATTCTGGAATGTGATGGCAGTGAGATCGGCACTTTGTGTGACGGTGATGTGGTCTGTATCAGCCGTCACGATACCCCGCTACAGCTGGTGAGAATTCAAAATAAAAGTTTTTACAAGGTTCTGAATGAGAAAATCAGTCGGAGGATGTCATGAAAAATTTACGTCAGGAAGCAATATTGAAGATTATTGAGGAGCAGGCTGTCTTTACCCAGGAAATGTTGGTTTCCATCCTGCAGAAGCAGGGGTGGAACGTGACGCAGGCGACGGTCTCCCGGGATATTAAGGCGCTCGGTCTGCGCAAGACCTCCGACGGAAAGGGAACTCGCTATGTGAGAAGTGCTATGAGTGTCCCGCCGCAACCAGCGCCGGTCCATGCGAACTCAATTCTACATAATGGCATCATCGATGTGATCAGTGCACAAAACTTTGTCATTGTAAAATGCTATGCCGGAATGGCAGGGGCAGTCTGCGCTACGATCGACAATATGCATTTTCAGGGTGTTGCCGGCTCCATTGCCGGGGACGATACCATCTTTATCTGTACATTGACCAATGAGTTCGCAAAGAAGATCAAGGATATGCTTACTGATATCAAGGAGTAAGAAACGATGTTGACTGCGCTTCATATCGAAAATATAGCCATCATTGACCGGCTGGACCTGGAATTCGATAACGGCTTTACGGTATTGACCGGCGAGACCGGGGCAGGTAAGAGTATCGTTATTGATTCGATCTTGTTGCTCCTGGGAAATAAGGCGTCCAAGGAACTGATTCGTTCCGGAGAAAGTGCCGGGATCGTCAGCGCCTGCTTTTGTACCCTCTCAACTGAGGCACTTGAAATTCTGCAATCTAACGACTTAAAACCGGACGAAGACGGAAATATCACCATCTACCGAAAGATCGGCGCTGACGGGCGAAATACCGCCAAAATCAATGGTATCAGCGTGACGGTTTCTCTTTTGAAAGAACTGGGCGCCCAATTGGTGAATATCCACGGTCAGCACGATGGCGTTTTACTGCTGGATAACCGTCGTCATATTACGTATCTGGATGAATTTGGTGCCCTTGAAGAGGTGCGGGAGCAATATAATGCGGCGTATACTGAGGTCAAGGAACTGCGTGATCGATTGAATGAACTGAGGGTTAAGACTGCAGAAAAAGAGCAACGCAGAAAGCAGCTTACAGAGTGGATCGGGCAATTGGAACAATGCTCCCTGAAAGAGGGTGAGCATGAAGATTTGATGTTGCGCCGTAAGAATATGATAGTAAATGCGGAGATCATCGAGGGACTTCATACTGCCGCTACCGCCATTTATGATGGCGAGATGCCCGCAGCTCAGCTGGTAAAGGAAGCGCTTGATGCGCTTTTGCCGTTGGAAAAACTATTGCTTCAAGGTGGAGAATTGGTGCACCGTCTGACGCAATTATCTACGGAAGTAGATGATCTCGGCGAAGAATTGGGCAGGCTATTTGACGATTATGCCGGTGACCAGATGGATCCTCAGGAGATAGAAGAACGATTGGATCAGATAGAGGAGATCAAAAAGGTCTTTGGTCCTACCGATCAGGACGTTCTTCAACATCAAAAGGAATATCGGAATGAATTGGAGTTGCTGGACAATAGCGAGGATCGCTTGAAGGAATTGGAAACAGCGTATCTGAATTCTCGTAATCGGTTAGAGCAATGTGCTGCAAAGCTGACGGCGAAGAGGAAAAAATCAGCAGAAGAAATGGAAAAGCGTCTACAGGAAGAACTCTGCTATTTGGATATGCCGAAGGTCCGGTTTCAGGTCCGGGTTCAGGATCGGCTAAATGATCGAGGCGGGCTTCGCTATCGGGCAGACGGTAAGGATGATGTGGAATTCTTTCTTTCCGCCAATGCTGGTGAATCCCTTCGTCCTTTGGCGAAAATAGCCTCCGGCGGTGAGCTTTCGCGGATTATGCTATCTATGAAATCGGTTCTTAATCAAGGGTTTGATACCGTGATCTACGACGAGGTAGATACCGGCGTTTCCGGTGCTACTGCTGAAAAGATCGGCAAAAAACTGCAAAGCGGGGCAGGGGAGCGGCAGGTATTCTGCATTACTCATCTGGCGCAGATCGCTGCCCGTGCAGATCATCATTTCAAGGTTTCTAAGAACGAAACTGACGGTCGTGTTTCTTCGGCGGTTAAACGCCTGAAACCGGATGAACGTGTCCATGAGATCGCCCGGATCATGGGCGGCGAGGAACTTTCTGATAATCTGCTCCTAAGCGCAAAAGAAATCCTATTAAATAGTAAAAATAATGATTGACATTCCCAAATTGGTGTGATATAATCATCGTTAGCCGCATATGCCAGGTCGAAAGGGAAACCTACCTGCCATAGCGAGTTTTCTATAAGAAAGTGAGGTGCTTTGTAATGTACGCAATTTTTGAAACCGGCGGTAAGCAATACAAAGTGCAGGAAGGCGACACTCTTTTCATTGAAAAGCTGGACGCCGAAAACGACAGTGTTGTTACCTTTGACAAGGTGGTAAGCGTTGGCGAAGGCAAGAAGCTGAAGGTGGGCAAGCCCTATGTAAAGGGTGCTACCATTGAGGCTACCGTGATCAAGAGCGGTAAGGAAAAGAAGATCATCGTTTATAAGATGAAGCCCAAAAAGAACTACCGCAGAAAGCAGGGTCACAGACAGCCCTATACCAAGATCCAGATCTCTGCGATCAATCCCACCGCGCCTAAGGCAGAAGCTTAATTTCATGACGGTCCTCCGGATCTATCGGAAAGGAAAGCTTTATACCGGATTTGAATGTGAAGGTCACAGCGGTTACAGCGAGGCAGGCAGTGATATTGTTTGTGCCGCGGTTTCGACAGCTGTTGAGTTTTGTATCAACTGCGGTAAAAAAATCGATCGGATCCCCCTGCAGCTGACTGTTGATCAGGAAGCGGCGTTGATCCGATGCATCAGCCCGGCACCAGATGCTCAGTTTTCAAAGCATATTGAGATTTTGGTCGAGTTTGGGCAGAGCATTGCACAAGAGTATGCAATGTATTTTAACCTTGAAATAATGGAGGTGTAACAAATGTTGTTTAATATTCAGTTTTTTGCGCATAAAAAAGGTATGGGCTCTACCAAGAACGGCAGAGATTCCGAATCCAAGCGTCTGGGCGTGAAGAGAGCTGACGGTCAGTTTGTTCTGGCTGGAAACGTTCTGGTTACCCAGAGAGGGACTAAGATCCATCCCGGTAACAATGTCGGTCGTGGCTCCAATGATACCCTGTTTGCTCTGATCGACGGCAAGGTAAAGTTTGAGCGCGTTGGCCGCGACAGAAAAAAGGTTTCTGTTTACGCTGAAGAGTAAGAACCTTAAAAATCCCGGATCTCATCCGGGATTTTTTTATGGAAAAGAAAGGGGGCTTGCACCATGTTTGTTGATGTTGCAAAAATATGGATAAAGGCCGGAAAAGGCGGTGACGGCGCGGTTGCCTTTCACCGTGAAAAATATGTAAATGCAGGCGGACCCGACGGCGGTGATGGCGGAAAAGGCGGAGATATCATCTTTCAAGCTGACCGCAATCTGAATACGTTGATGGATTTTCGCTATAAACGCAAATATGTTGCTGAAAACGGTAAAAACGGCGGTACCAACCAATGCACCGGCGCCGGCGCGCCGCCGCTCGTTATCAAAGTGCCTGTTGGTACGCTGATCAAGGATGCAGAGACCGGTCTTTTGATGAAGGATCTTTCTGATGAAGAGTCCTATGTTGCGGCTAAGGGCGGCAGAGGCGGTTGGGGAAATCAGCACTTTGCGACTGCCACCCGGCAGATTCCCCGCTTTGCAAAACCCGGTCAGCCCGGCGAAGAATTTCATATTCAGTTGGAATTGAAGTTGATTGCGGATGTGGGCTTGATTGGTTTTCCGAATGTAGGAAAATCTACTTTTTTATCAGTGGTATCTTCTGCTCGTCCCAAGATCGCTAATTATCATTTTACGACCATGACCCCCAATTTAGGGGTTGTGGATCGATTTGGAAACGGTTTTGTGATCGCTGACATTCCCGGTATTATCGAAGGTGCAGCGGGTGGCGCAGGTCTCGGAACTGCTTTTCTGCGTCATGTAGAACGGTGCAGAATGTTACTGCATTTGGTCGATGTTGCCGGTACAGAGGGGCGGGATCCTATCGAGGACTTTGAGATCATCAATAAAGAACTGCAGCAGTATTCTGCAACCCTTGCGGCATTGCCTCAAATTGTAGTTGCCAATAAGTGTGACGCAGTCTATGATGAGGAAATGATGAATCGCTTTATTTCCCATGTGGAAAAGCAAGGTTATCCTGTTTTTTGCATTTCCGCAGCCACTAAGAATGGGCTCGAACCCTTGCTGGCAAAGACTGGTGAACTGCTGGAAACCTTGCCTAAGGTTAAAGTTTTTGAGAGTGAGTATATCAAAGCAACGCCGGTTTCCGAAAAGGATAAAACCTTTACAGTTAGCAAAGAGGGTCACACCTATGTTGTCGAGGGTGAATGGTTATTTAAGATCATTGAAACCATTCATTTTGATGATTATGAGTCGCTGAACTTCTTCCAGCGCGTCCTGCAGAGCAACGGTATTATCGAGAAACTGGAAGAAATGGGAATACAGGAAGGAGATCCGGTACGGATCGGAGATTTGGAATTCGATTATATCCGTTAAGACGAAAACAGACGCTTTTTGGCGTCTGTTTTTTGATAACTCATTGACTTTCATCCTTTAGTGTGTTAAAATGTGATTAATCCCAAATAAAGGAGATTAACCATGAATCAGAAATTAAAAGATCCTAATAGCGATCATTTATTTGAGGCGATCTTAAGGTTGCAGAGTGTCGAAGAGTGTTATGATTTTTTTGAAGATCTTTGTACGGTGTCGGAATTCAAAGCGATGTCTCAGCGGTTTGAGGTGGCATTTCTTCTGTCACAGGGGGAGTCCTATCAAGAAATCGTTGATAAGACCGGTGCTTCAACCGCTACCATCAGCCGGGTTAAGCGTAGCTTGAACTACGGCTCGGACGGCTATGCCCGAGTGTTTGACCGCATGAAGTCATGAGTATGAATGATTTTTCCGCACTTGCTCAATATTATGACCGGTTTGTTGGGGCTGATTATCAGAAAATCATTGATTTTATTGATGGAGCATTAAAATCCCATTTCCCGGGTGCGTCTCTGATTTGCGATGTCGGTTGCGGCAGCGGGACGGTCACCCTTGGACTTTTGTCCTGCGGATACGACATGATCGGTGTGGATGGAAGCACAGAGATGCTGATGGAAGCGCTGAATAAGCGGGTCGATATTATAAACGGAGACAAAGCGTTGTTTCTTTGCCAGCAGCTGCCGGACTTTGAACTTTACGGTACGGTTGATGGAATTGTTTCTACGCTGGACACCTTGAATTATCTTACCGACCCCAAGGATTTGGAGCGGCTGTTTTATTGGTTTCGAAATTACTTGAATCCCGGCGGGCTTTTGATCTTTGATATCAATAGCCTTTATAAATATCAAACGTTGCTGGATCAGCATTGTGAAATATACGACGATGAAGATGTCTTCCTTGCTTGGCGCAGTCAATTTGATGGGCAGCTGTGTAACCATCAACTTTCGGTTTTCTCTCAGACGAACGATTGCTATAACCGTCGAGATGAGGATCAAGTACAGCGCTATTATTCAAAAGAGGAGATCTGCGTTTTATTGGAGCGCTATGGATTTCAGCTTCTTTCGGTCACTGACGATTATTCAGATCTTTTACCGAGCGAGCAGACCCAGCGTTTGACGTTTGTTGCAAGAAAGAAAGAGGATAAATAAATGCAAAACAAAGGAACGACGATCCTATCGGATAACGGTATGGTGCGCGGTTATTTTTTAAATTCTAAGGAGCTTGTCCAGCAGGCTTTTGATTATCATAAGACTGCACCGGTGGTGACTGCCGCCTTAGGCAGACTGCTGACTGCTGCGGCGATGATGGGCAAAACTCTAAAAAACACTTCAGATCTTCTGACCTTGCAGGTCGAAGGAGAAGGTCCGGTCAAAACGGTTCTGGCAACCGCCGACCAAAATGGTTGCGTTAAAGGTTATCCCGGCGTGTCGATTATTGATCTTCCGCTGAAGCCGAACGGCAAGCTGGATGTTAGTGGCGCTATTGGTCCCGGTTATCTTACTGTTTTAAGAGATAACGGGGAAGGGGAGCCATATGTAAGCAGAACAGAACTGGTCAGCGGCGAGATTGCCGAGGATATAACCAATTATTATGCTGTTAGTGAGCAGACGCCTACCGTCTGCGCGCTCGGGGTACTGATAGATCGGGACTATTCTGTCAAATCTGCCGGTGGATTTATTTTGCAACTGTTACCCGGTGCTGATGAGGAGACGATCTCTGCTCTGGAGAAAAATCTTCAAAAGGTACAGAATGTGTCGGCGATGTTTGAGCATACTTCCAATGAGGAAATCGCCAATATACTGATGGAAAATATACCCTATCATGTAACAGAGCAATGGAACGCGGCATATCACTGTAATTGTTCAAAAGCGCGTACTGAAAAGGTTCTCCTGAGCCTTGGTAAGAAGGAACTCGCCGCTTTGATCGATGAGGGAGAAACGGTAGAACTGTGCTGTCACTTTTGCGATTGCAAGTATCAGTTTACGCCGAGAGAACTTAAGAATCTGCTGATCGAAGGCTCTGAAAAATAAAATATATTTTTCTATAAAAACACTTGACTTTTGAAACCATATGTTGTAAAATATCTATCGTTGCAGCGATGAGCAGAAGAATTTAAGTCGCAGCAATTTGGCCTGGTAGTTCAGTTGGTTAGAACGCTAGCCTGTCACGCTAGAGGTCGTGGGTTCGAGCCCCATCCAGGTCGCCAATTTGCCTCTGTAGCTCAGTAGGTAGAGCAGGGGACTGAAAATCCCCGTGTCGGTGGTTCGATTCCGCCCGGAGGCACCATCCAATAAAGAAAAGGCGTATGTGAATATGCCTTTTCTTATATGGTGCCATAGCCAAGTGGTAAGGCCAAGGTCTGCAAAACCTTTATTCATCGGTTCAAATCCGATTGGCACCTCCAAGAAAAGCCTAACGCATTAGCGTTAGGCTTTTTTCAACAGAGAAAGAAGGAAACCTATGCAGCACCGTATCAATGGAATTCAGAGCCATCTTAAGAAAAATGAAGCGCTGATCGTGATCAGCGAGGCGAACAGATTGTATTTTACCGGCTTTTCGTCCTCTGCCGGTACGCTTCTTATAACTAAAAATTCTGCAGAGTTTTTCATCGATTTTCGCTATTTTGAAAAGGCTGTAAAGTCAATTCGGCATTGTAATGTGTCCTTGGCAAACCGTCTTTATGAGCAGCTCCGGGAATATATGAAAGCGCACGGAATTGACCGAGTTTATGTGGAGAGCTCTTATATAACATTAGAGCAATTCAAATCCTTTCAAAGCAAAATGCCGGATTGCACCTTTTCAATTGACGATGAATTTGATCGACTGATTTTGCAGTTGCGTAGTAAAAAAACGTCGGATGAGTTGTCGTATATTAAAGCAGCACAAAAAATCACAGACGAAACCTTTGCGTATATTTTAGATCGTATCCATGGTCGAACAGAACGCGAGATCATGCTGGATATGGAGTTTTATATGCGCAAACAGGGGAGCGAGGGGATTGCCTTTGATACCATTGTTGTTTCTGGCAAGAATTCTTCGTTACCTCATGGTGTACCATCCAATAAGTGCGTTGAGAGTGGTGATTTTGTTACTATAGATTTTGGTGCAGTTGTCAATGGCTATTGCGCTGATATGACCCGGACTATTGCAGTTGGCCAGGTGAATGAACAGCAGTTTCATGTATATCACACTGTGCTGTCTGCCCAGGAAGCGGCACTTTCTGCAATTGCCCCCGGTAAAGTCTGCAGAACAATCGATAATACAGCTCGTTCCTACATTGCAGAAAGTGGCTTTGGTGACTACTTTGGTCACGGATTAGGGCACAGCGTCGGCATTGAGATACATGAAACGCCTTGCTTCAACACAGTGGATGAAACCCGGTTGGCGCCCGGAATGGTTTTGACTGTTGAACCGGGAATTTATCTACCGGACCAATTCGGTGTTCGGATCGAGGATATGGTTTATATTACTGAAAACGGTTATGAAAATTTAACGGCATCTCCTAAAAATTTGATAATTATATAAATAAGAACCCGACGGTTATTGACCGTCGGGTTCTGTGCTTTTTCTTTTGACGTTCGAGAGGGGATTGCTCATGGAGGCTTCCTTGATGGTTTCGCTGTCCACATGGGTGTAGATCTGCGTTGTACCGAGGTTTTCATGTCCCAGGATCTCCTGCAGTACGCGAATATCCACATGACCATATCGATGCATTAACGTAGCTGCGGTGTGTCGCAGTTTGTGGGTAGATAACTGCTTTTCATCCAGCCCAGCGAGTTTGAGGTATTTTTCAACGATATTCTGCACCGCTCTGCGCGAAATGCGGCATTTATTTCGGCTGATAAAGAGCGCATCCGGATCCTTCAAGCCTTCCTTTGGACGTTCATGGTTAACGTAGTCATCTACAGCATTCCTGCACGCTTGGTTAAGGTGGATGGTGCGCTGTTTGTTGCCCTTACCGGTGATGACCACATATTCGTTTCGAATGTCTTTTAGATTTAACGAGACCAATTCAGCAAGACGCATGCCACAATTTAAGAAAAGAGTTAATATAGCATAATCTCTTCGACTGCTTTTTACAGCACGAAGCAATTCGGTGCTTTCTTCCAGCGACAGATACTTTGGAAGTGTTTTGGGCAGGGAAGGGGTTTCGATATTTTCCATTGGATTACTGCTTAAATGATGCATTCTTTGGGTCATATACTTGAAATAAGTCCGCAGCGTTGACATTTTTCGTGCAATACTTCTGGAGCCGTTTCCGCGTTTTTCTCGGCAATAATAGAGATAGTCATAGATATCTTTGACGGTAATAGAAGCCACAAATGGAATGTCGATATCGTGGATCACTACATCATGAATTTTCGTACTTCCGGGGAGATTATTTTTTATAATCTTCATGTAGCGGAAGAAGTTTTCAAGATCCAGCAGGTATTCGTAGGTAGTGGATTTTGATTTTCCTAAAACCACCTCTAAATAGAATACAAAATCTTTTAAAGTCTGGGGCAACTGATCATAATGAATCATTTTCGTACTCCTTTGCAAGGGAAGTACCTAAATTATACAATACTTTTTCCATATTGTCAACTGCGCAAAATGAATATTTTGCGCAGTTGAGGGAAGGGAAAACAGTTATAAAATAGTGAATAGTGTTATTTTAGGGCTATTCGATCGTATTTAAGAAGCTTCTGATATTATCGAAAATATAAGTCGGCGCTTGTCCTTTGAAGGTGTTCACATCTTCCATTGTAGATTCGCCGCTCAGCATCAGAACTGTATCGATTCCTGCGTTATTTCCGCTCGCAATGTCTGTATAAAGACGATCTCCCAGTATGATGGACTCCTCTTTTGAATAGCCGGTTTCCCTGATTGCTAATTCAATCATTGCAGGTTCCGGCTTTCCTATGAACTTAGGACGGCGCTTTGTTGCATTGTACAGCATTTCTGCTACAGACCCACAGTCCGGCACGAATCCATACCAGGTCGGACAAACTAAGTCGGGATTAGTTGCAATATAGTCTACGCCTCGATTGAGCAAAATACATGCGTCCTCCAGCTTGCTAAAGCAAAGCTCAGTATCGAAGCCCATGACTAAACATTTAATTTCATCACAAAGTTTATCGGTGATTTTTAATCCATAGCCCGCCAATTCCGCCTTTAGTGATTGTGTACCCAATACGTACAAAAGGTCGTCTTTATGCGTATCCAGTAGGTATAGTGCAGTTGCTTGTGCAGAGGTTGTGAAATCCTTTTTCTCTGCACAAATACCCATAGATGCCAGCTTTTCAATATACTTATCTACGCTTTTTGAACTATTGTTTGTCAGATACATGGCGCGTCCGCCAATTTTTTTCACATACTCTAAAAAATCAAGGGTTCCGTCGAACAATTCCTGGTCTAAATAAATAGTCCCATCCATGTCGAGCAAAAATAACTTCTTATCCTTTAATTTCAACGATGTTCTCCCCTCTCATTTGCCACAGCAGCATCTGAAAAAGCCGTCTAATGTCAGATGGTATTGATTTTTTTTAAGATCAAACCCAATTTTTTGCGCTATTTTCTGATATTTCACTGGCAAGTAAACTTCCTTTACACCATTAATATCCATAATATTCAAAATAGCACGGCATAAACCGTCTAACAGATCAATATCGCCATGAAAACCGCTGATTACATGGATCTCCCCTACTTCGCCCTTATAGGAGAAGACGGCGCATTGAAGAATGTTTTCGTGATCAATTGTAGCGATCACATGGTATTCCGGTCTCCACTCTGCGCCATTCTCTCTGCAGATCTGTTTTGCGATCGTTTGATTGGTTACCTGTTTAATTTCTATCATTTTAAACCTCTTTTTTTGAGAAAATAATATCATACTTGCAATCTTTTTGCAAGTGACAAGCGGCGCAAGACATAAACTTTCATCAAGGGGTGATTGAAATGCTGATTCCTTTGCAAAGCTTTCTGGATCGCACGATTTTTTTGATGTTGTATCTTTCCGGAGGTGCCACATTTCCGAAACCACTGTCTCTTGCTGAAGAACGGTATTATTTTAAACAATTTAAAAGCGGCGACCTGGAGGCGCGCAATATCTTAATTGAACGGAATTTACGGCTGGTAGCGCATATTATTAAGAAATACTATGCAACCAGCAAGGATCAGGATGATCTAATCTCTATCGGAACCATTGGTTTGATCAAAGGTGTTTCGACCTTTGACCACACCAAGGGCGCAAGGCTTGCCACCTATGCGGCACGCTGTATTGAAAATGAGATTTTAATGTATTTCCGTAACCAAAAGAAACGGCAGAATGACGTGAATATCAGTGATCCCATCGAGACAGACGGTGACGGAAATGCATTGACCTTTATGGACGTTGTCTATGAAGAGGAGCGCTTTGCAGAAGAACTTGACCTAAAGATCAATTGTAAAAGGCTATATCAGTACATTGAGAAGATTCCGGAACGGGAAAAAAAGATTCTGATCATGCGCTATGGACTGTATAATACCGTACCGCAGACGCAAAAGCAAGTCGCTGCAAAGATGGGGATCTCCAGAAGCTATGTTTCCAGGATTGAAACCAAGGCGTTGAATCGATTGCGGGGTTATTTTGATTAATAATGCGGTCTCCAATATGGAGACCGCATTATACTTGTCCTTTAATTTAGATCAATTACCATTGATGATAGTGCCGCTAATTAATTGGAAACTGGACAATATCTGCAGTTCGATCCCGTACTGTTTTGCAAGTTCCACACTGCGGCGCTGTAAAACACCTGAACCGGAGTCGCATAATTCCAGCATTTGATCATAG
Source organism: Eubacteriales bacterium (assembly GCA_045660845.1). Lineage (GTDB taxonomy): Bacteria > Bacillota > Clostridia > Oscillospirales > QAKW01 > QAKW01. The sequence goes on along the minus strand of JAZREO010000139.1, from coordinate 13,504 downwards.
TTCAGATGCGACAGTTTTTTTGCCGTTGTATCCTTGCGGGGGTCGGCGGTATAAATACCGTCCACATCTTTATAGATGCGGCAGGAATCTGCGTGAAGTGCCGCAGCAAGAGCGACAGCCGATGTGTCGGATCCGCCGCGTCCTAACGTGGTGATGTTCCCCTCTGCATCGATACCCTGAAATCCAGTCACAACCAACGCTATTCCTTGGTTTAAATAGCGCTCTAATGCTCGGTTATTGATCTTTTGAATCGTGGCATCACCATACATACAGTCGGTCAGAATTCCTGCTTGTGCCCCATTTAAGGATACAGCAGGAACACCAACTTCATTCAATGCTATAGCAAGCAGCGCGGCGGATGCCTGTTCGCCTGTGGTGAGCAACGCATCCAGCTCACGCGGCGATGGTTTTTCGGCGATTTCCTGGGCTTTTGCCAGAAGGTGGTCTGTTGTGTCGCCTTGGGCTGATACTACTGTGACCACTTGATTTCCTTCTGCGATCCTTCTTGCAATAATGTTTGCAACATTGTATATACAGATTCGGTCGGCAACAGATGTCCCACCGAATTTTTGGACAATCAGTCCCATAATAACCTCCTGTATACTGAAGTTATAAAATCAAATCTTTCAACGATCGAAGGTCTATTTTATTATATTATCATCCACGCTCTTTTGCCACGGGCTTTACACTGATCACACCGTTTAATTTTGTCATTTGCTGTAAAAGTTGCTCCAGTTCGATATCCATGTTAAGGGTGATAAAGGAGATAGAAACCGGTGCTATTCCGTTCATCGGAACACTTTGGTTGATGGTCAGAATACTGGCGCCGACAGAAGAAATCAGCGTCAAAACCCGAGAGAGGGCGCCGATCTCGTCAGAGAGATATAGAATAAGGGTAATAATGTTCTGCTTATCCTTTTCCACAAAAACATGGACGCTGTCTTTATATTTATAAAATACACTGCGGGAAATACAGACCGCCTTCGTTGCATCATTTACAGTTTTGCATTGACCGGTCTGCAAAAGTCTTTTTGCCTCGATGACTTTAGAGAAGATCTCTGGCAAGACACTCTTTTCAATTAGATAGAATTCTTGATTCATTGATATATCCTTCCTTGGAAAGCATTTGTCTATCTGCAGGAAACAATATAACATATTTTACAATTAATTTCAAGATTAATTATAAAAATAAAAATTCATCTTTATTTTTATAATACATTTATGTTATAATAATTATAATTACTATAATTTTACAGTCGGGGTACAAAAGATGTTCTCAAAGCGTGACTATATAAAATTACGATTTCTGATCCAGATTGCATTTATAGCGGTATTTGTTTTTTTGGCTTATCTTGCTTTTCGCTATGTGTTTGGAGCAATTGCACCGTTTATTATTGCCTTTATTGCGGCGTCCTTGGCAGAACCATTAGTCCGTCTTTTGACGCAAAAACTACGTTTTCCCCGGGGGATCGCCAGTTCGGTCAGTGTGCTATTGCTTTTGCTTACAGTAGTAATATTGGGTGCATTTCTATCCACTACCATTTGGACCGAAGGAAAGGAATTGATTTCCGGAATTCCCGGTCAGATCCGTTCGATCATCGATTATCTGAAAAGTACCTTGAATGATGGCAGCGGTATATTTGCCCATCTGCCGGACAGTGCCATCGAAAAAACCTTAGACTATATTTCCAATTACGACTACAGCTCGCTGTTTACCGGCTCCCTCGGCAGCCTGCTGCTGGGCTATGCGGGAAATGTAGTGACCTATATTCCTAACGCGCTGATTTTCTTTATCGTTACGGTCGTTTCCAGCGTATTCATGTCCATCTCCTTCCCTACGGTTAAGCGCTTTGTTTTAGCACAGTTCCGCCCGGAGCAGCAGGACTTGATCATTCAGATCAAGAATACTCTTTTCTCTACCGTTGGTAAATATCTGCGCTCCTATTCCCTGCTGATGCTAATCACCTTTGTTGAACTTCTGGTATTCTTTCTGGTCTTTGGTTTCAAGCCTGCCCTTCCCTTGGCGTTTCTCATTGCAATCGTCGATATATTACCGGTACTGGGTGTTGGAACTGTTTTGATTCCCTGGGCGGCATTCTGCTTGCTGAGCGGTTCTCCTTGGCGTGCTTTGATCCTGGCTTGTATGTATATTGTAATAACGATCGTGCGTCAGATCCTTGAACCTAAGGTTATCGGGGACCATGTGGGTATGCTCCCGATTTTGACCCTCTTTTGCATCTGGGTTGGCTTAAAACTCTTTGGTTTTGGCGGAATGTTCTTGATTCCAATCACCGTCGTCATCTTAAAAAATCTGCATGAGAGCGGAAAACTTCATATCTGGAAAGATCCTGTGGAGAACAGCAAAAAAGGAGAGGAAAATGGAAATCCTGGAACTGAAAAATAAATTCTGCGATCTGTATCGTTCATTGATCAAGCGCGAGGGCGCCGAGGAATTGCTGGAATATCTTTGTGGCAGCGGTTCTGATTTTTTCACTGCACCCGCCAGTACTCGTTACCACGGGAATTACCCCGGCGGACTATGTGAGCATAGTATGAACGTATATCAATGTCTGAGTGAATATTTGAAACGTCCGTACACAAAGCAACTTTTCCCCAATGAATACAGTGATGAAACGATTGCCATTGTTTCGTTGCTTCATGATATCTGCAAGGTCAATGTGTATAAAACCTCCATGCGCAATGTAAAAAATGATGCCGGCGTCTGGGAAAAGGTTCCCTACTATGAGTTTGACGATAATTTACCCTATGGTCACGGTGAAAAGAGTGTCTATATCATCGGTGGATTTATGCGGTTGACCCGCGAGGAAGCCTTCGCGATCCGCTACCACATGGGCTTTTCGGAAGAAAAGGATATCCGCAATTGTTCCAAAGCATTTGAAATGTATCCTCTCGCCTTTGCCCTTGCTACTTCTGATATGGAAGCCTCACTCTATCTGGAAGAAAAAAGATAAAAAATTGCCCCTGCTGGTGCAGGGGCAATTTTTATAGATGATTTCGAATTTTATAAATAGCTTGAGATACTGAGGAAACTTTAATGATCTCGATCCCGTCAATGGGATGAGATAGACGATTACGGGAAGGGACCATGATCTTAGTAAAGCCCAGTTTTTGCGCTTCCTTGATCCGTTTCTCCAGGAAAGAGACCGCTCGTATCTCTCCCGAGAGTCCAATCTCCCCTACCGCAATTAGATCGCCGGGCATTTCAAAATCTGAAAACCCGGAAGCAATGGCAAGGACGATGGCGAGATCTGCCGCTGTTTCCAGTACCTTAAAACCACCAACAACATTTACATACGCATCCTGATTATACAGGACAAAGTTTGCTCGCTTTTCCAGCACAGCGATCAGCAACGCCATGCGGTTGAAATCAATGCCGCTTGCCATTCGCCGGGGGACCGGATATCCGGTCTTGGAGACCAGCGCCTGCATCTCTGCCAGAACCGGGCGTGTGCCTTCTAAAATGCAGGTAACGCAGGTGCCTGGTACATTCTCAGGGCGGCCCTCTAAAAACAGTTTTGAGGGGTTGTCTACCTCCACAAGACCGCCGCTCTGCATGTCAAAGACGCCGATCTCATTAGTGGAACCGAAACGGTTTTTTACGGTGCGCAGTATGCGGTGATTCAGGTTTTTATCCCCTTCAAAGTACAGAACCGTATCCACCATGTGCTCCAGCACCTTGGGACCCGCCAAAGCACCCTCCTTGGTAACATGACCGATGATAAAGACTGTGATGCCCTGTTCCTTTGCCAGGTGCATAAAGGCGGCAGTCGCTTCTTTGATTTGAGAAACGCTGCCTGGCGTGCCGGAAACCCGGTCAGTCATCATAGTCTGTACCGAGTCCACGATCAAAATATCCGGCTTGTTGAGCGCGCAGGCACCTAAGATGGATTCTACATTGGTTTCACAAGCCAGATACAATTGGTCTGTCGACACCCGAAGGCGCTCTGCCCGCAGTTTGATCTGACTCATAGATTCCTCGCCGGAAACATAAAGGATGGATTTATCCTGCCCTAAGTACTGGCAGATCTGAAGCAGTAAGGTGGACTTTCCGATGCCGGGATCACCACCCACCAGGGTCAGGGAACCAACGACCAGACCGCCGCCCAATACACGATCCAGTTCTTTGAGTCCGGTGGAAAAGCGCATTTCGCCGCCGCCTTGAACCTCACCGATGGGCTTGATCTCGACGCCTTTAGAGGCTCCGGCAATACCTGCTTTCGGCGATTGCTGGACGATTTCTTCTTCCATGGTACTCCATTCCTTGCATTGGGGGCACTGACCGTACCATTTTGGGCTTTCATATCCGCACTGCGTGCAGACAAAGATCTGTTTAACCTTGGGCATGATTTTGACCGCCTTCATTTTTTCTTACTATTAGTTTACTTCATTCAGGGCATAAAGTCAACAGAGAACATCGGCAATGACCTGCGCCAGTTGCTCCTGGTAGTCAGCGGTTTTTAACTTGTTTAGCTCTTCGCTGTTGGATAAAAAGCCGCACTCGATCAAAACTGCGGGATTGCTGATATGAGAGAATAAATATACATTCTTTGAAATGGTTTTAACTGTCTTGCCGTTATCCGGTTGGATCGATGTATTAAATGCAGTCTGCAGGGCGTCCGCCAACCTCTTGGCTTCTGGATCGCCATCAGTGTAAAAGACTTGGATCCCGTGAACAGAACTGCTGGGATAGCTGTTCATGTGAATACTGATCACCGGAATGGTAGAATTTTTCTCAGCGATGGCAATACGGTTTCTCACATCGGATACCTTTTTTGCGTGGATGGTCTCTCCCTCTGTATAGATGCTATTTTCATCAGAACGAGTCAAAATATGAGGAATCATACTTTGGTCCAAATTCTCCGAAAGCTTTAAGGTAATGGCAAGGTTAAGCTCCTGCTCCGTTGTACCGTCCACGCCGACTGCTCCCCCGTCCGGAATTCCATGCCCGGCATCCAAAATATATTGTACATTTTTAGAGGAAGTATTTTTGAAAATAAAATAATGCGGTAAATGACCGGCAAAAAATGAAAAGACGATACAGATGGAAAAAACCGCAGTAATCCCTTTAATTTTTCTTAAAAGCACTTCTATCACCTCCTCAAATTATATGAAAAGAGGTGATAAAATAGTAGAAAACGCCCCATTTTGGGGCGTTTTTACCGTTATTTTTGACCGTAATACGCGTTTTTACCGTGCTTACGCTCATAGTGCTTATCCAGTACATATTGAGCCAATGTACTTTCGCTGTTTAGCGTCAGCGTCTTGAGTGCCATATCGGCAACCTTTTCCATGACCACCGCGTTGAATACCGAGCCGGCAGCATCTTTCCCCCAGGTAAAGGGACCATGATTTTTCACTACGATGCCCGGAATTGCCATGGGATCGTAGCCCCGCTCCTTGATGGTCTCGATGATCACAACGCCGGTATTGGCCTCATATTCCGTCTTTACTTCCGATTCCGTTAACTCTCTGGTGCAGGGAATATTACCCCAGAAATAGTCAGCGTGGGTGGTTCCAAGCGCGGGAATATCCATCCCGGCCTGAGCAAAAGCAACGGCGTTGATGGAATGGGTATGGGTGATACCACCGATATCGGGAAAGGCGCGATAAAGTTCCAGATGAGTAGGGGTATCGGAGGACGGTCTCCACTTCCCTTCTACCGTTTCGCCGGTATTGAGGTCTAAGACGACCATATCCTCCGGGGTCATATGCGCATAGTCTACGCCGGAGGGCTTAATGACGACCAAGCCCTTTTCCCGGTCAATGCCGCTAACATTACCCCAGGTGTAAACAACGACACCCTTACTGACCAAATCCAAATTTGCGGCGCAAACCTCCGCTTTTAATTGCTCAAGCATTACCAGATCTCCTTTTATCGATTGCCATACATCTTTTCGTAATAGTTCTGATACTCACCGCTGATGATGGTCTCCCACCATTCGCGATTATCCAGATACCATTGAATGGTTTTCTTGATGCCGTCTGCAAACTTGGTTTCCGGCAGCCAGCCCAGTTCGCGATGGATCTTGGTGGGATCGATAGCATAGCGCATATCGTGACCCTTCCGGTCTGCCACATAGGTGATGAGACTCTCCGGTTTATTCAGTTCCTTGCAGATGATCTTGACGATATCGATATTCTTCATTTCGTTATGACCACCGATATTGTAGACCTCGCCGACCTTACCCTGATGGATGATCAGGTCGATTGCTTTGCAGTGATCCTCCACATACAGCCAGTCCCGCACATTGAGACCCTCGCCGTAGACCGGCAAAGGCTTATCGTTCAAAGCATTTGCGATCATCAGGGGGATCAGCTTCTCAGGGAAATGATAGGGTCCGTAGTTATTGGAGCAGCGGCTGATGGTCACCGGAAGCTGGAAGGTACGGTGATATGCCAGCACCAAAAGATCGGCGCCAGCCTTGGAGCTGCTATAGGGACTGCTGGTATGGATCGGGGTCTCCTCGGTGAAGAAAAGATCGGGACGGTCCAGAGGAAGATCACCGTACACCTCGTCGGTAGATACTTGATGATATCTATCAATTCCATATTTGCGGCACGCATCCATTAAAACAGCGGTACCCATAATATTGGTCTGCAGGAAAATACCGGGATCCTCAATGGAACGGTCCACATGGCTTTCCGCTGCAAAGTTCACAACGATGTTGGGATGCTCCTCATCAAATAAACCGTAGATCCCCTCCCGGTCACAGATATCCAATTTTACAAAACGAAAATTGGGATTATCCATTACCGGTTGGAGGGTAGAAAGATTGCCGGCATAGGTGAGCTTGTCCACACAAACGACCCGGTAATCGGGATATTTTTTCAGCATATGGAATACAAAATTGGAGCCGATAAAGCCGGCACCGCCGGTCACGATAATAGTCATAATAATGTACCTCTCTTGCTTTGATATCAGAAACGACGCAACTTATCCATTGCCACGCGGCGCAGATGCTCGCCGTAGGGAGATTTTCCGTAAAGCTCAGCAGATTCTAAGAGCTGCTCCTTATCGATCCATTTCAGGTGATAGGCGATCTCCTCGGGAGCGGAAATGACGACGCCCTGGCGGTTTTGCACTGTCTGCACAAAGGATGCCGCCTCCATCAGGCTGTCCATAGTTCCGGTATCCAGCCAGGCAAAGCCCCGCCCTAAGATCTGAACCTTCAGACTATCTGCTTCCAGGTACAGTTTATTGAGATCGGTGATCTCTAATTCACCCCGAGCAGAGGGTTTTACTTTCTTTGCCATTTCCACAACACGCTTATCGTAGAAATACAGACCGGTCACGCAATAGTTGGACTTAGGCGCCTGAGGCTTTTCTTCCAGAGAAAGGACCTTCAGGTCATTATCAAACTCCACAATACCGAATCGCTCCGGATCCGTTACATAATAGCCGAAAATAGTAGCACAACCGTTTTTCGCGTTAGCGACTGCCTCCGCCAGATGTTTGGTAAAATAGCCGCCGTAGAAAATGTTATCACCCAAGACCATTGCGCAAGGTTCATCGCCAATGAAGTCCTCGCCTATCAAAAATGCCTGAGCCAGACCGTCAGGGCTTTCCTGCACCGCATAGGAAAGTTCGACGCCAAACTGGTGCCCATCTCCCAAAAGTGCTTTGAACCGAGGGGTATCCTCCGGGGTGGAAATGATCAGGATATCCCGGATGCCCGCCAGCATCAACGTAGACAAGGGGTAATAGATCATAGGTTTATCATAAATGGGCAGTAGCTGCTTGGAAGTTACACGGGTCAAAGGGTATAAGCGGGTTCCGGAACCTCCGGCAAGAATAATACCTTTCATGCGTTTTTACCTCATTTTAATATATTTTGTCTCTCTTCCGGAGACATAGCTTCGACCATATTCATTAACCGTTGCAGACGGGCGGTTTCGGTTTCACCGGGCGGATTTGCTTTCGCCGCCCGTTCCTTAACGCCCAGTCTCCACGCTTGAATAAACAAGGTGGAATTTGCCTCTACTTCCTCTTCTGAGGTGGGCAGACGACGCTTGTCCTTTTCCGAAAAGATATAGGCGCTATAAGCGTTGCAGACCTCATAGGAGGTACCGAATGCAATCTGCTTTCCGTGGTCTAACCATAAGGCTTTATTACAAAGGTCTCGGACCTGCTGCACCGAATGGGAAACCAAGATTCCGGTCACGCCGTTGGAAAGGATCTTCTTGATACGGTGCGCACTTTTATCCTTAAAGCCCTCGTCACCTACGCTGAGCACCTCGTCCAAGATTAGAATATCCGGTTCCACTAAGCAGGCAATGGAGAAAGCCAGGCGGCTTTTCATGCCACTGGATAACTGCTTGAACATATGCTCTTGGAATTCCTCCAGCTCGGCAAAGGATATGATCTCCTTATACTTTGCGTCGATGAATTCTCGGGTATATCCCAATAGAGCACCCCGCAGATACGTGTTTTCCCGAACGGTCAGTTCCGGATCAAAACCAGAGGCGAGCTCCAAGAGCGCCGCAATGTTCCCACTGGTTTTAACGATTCCTTCAGTAGGCACCATGATGCCGGTGACTGCTTTCAATAGAGTGGATTTACCGGCACCGTTGGTGCCGACGATCCCCAGCATATCTCCCTTTTCCAGAGAAAAAGTCACGTCTTTATCTGCCCAGAATTCATTGACGGAATATTTGCCAGTTAGCTTTCGAATAACATAGTCCTTCAATCCGATGGACTGAATGTCCCCTGTTTTATATCGAATGGATACATTTTTACATTCAACTACCGCCACAGCATCACCTTCTATCAAACATAATATAAAAACTCGTGATTACACTTTTTATAAATCAAGCAGCCGATCCCTAAAAAGATCAGCGCATATACCGCACACAAAATATGCAGCGCCAAAGACGGAACCACTCCATCGATGGTCACCGTACGGAAAAAGTCAATATAGGCATACAGCGGATTGAGGTGGAATAAAAACGCATATTCTCCTAAAATAGAAGTGGGATAGAAAATTGCGGAAACATAATTGAGCAGCGTGAGAAAAACGCCGTACAAATATTCCACATCCCGGAAGAATACAAACAAGGCTGATAAGATCATCCCCACGCCGAAACAGAAGATCAGCGACCAGAAAATGGGATAGATCAGCGTTAACATATGGAATCCGAAGTGAATGCCGTCAAAGAGACAAAACACCAGAAACAGCAGAAATGTCAACAGGAAATTAATGAAAGACTGGAAGGCTTTGGATAGTAAAAATAAGTATTTCGGTACGTTGATCTTTGTGAAAATAGATGCATTTGCCATCAACGCCCGCATACAGCCCTGAGTCGTTTCGGTGTAAAAGGACATGAGGAGTGTTCCGCTGAAAATATAGATGATAAAATGCTCCTGCTCCCTGCCGAAGAACTGGGTGAAGACAAGCATTAATATCAGTACATTCAGCAAGGGTGCTAAAATGCTCCACACTACACCTAATACGGTACGCTTATATTTCTTTTTGAAATCCCGTTTTACAAGCTCTTCAAAGAGAAAACGGTATCGCTTGGCTTTTTCCAGCAAACTAAAACCCTCTTTCTTATTGGCGCTCATCCAGTAAGGCTTCTACTGCATCAACACCTAAAGTCCAGATTCCGTAGGCATCCTGCATACTCTTGCGTTCTGCAAAGGAATCGTCAATAAAAAGTGCCTTTTTGGAAGGAGATACATGGTCGATCTTCCGCTCCGAACGAGGCAGACAAATGATCTCATCAAATAACTCGGGAGCGATTCGCCGAGCTTTGAGATCAGTAATAATGTCTGTCTCATGGCGTGTCAGCAAAATTACGGGGATCTTCTTTTCAACGCATTGGTAAATAAAGCGCAGAACAGTAAAATTCACTCGATCATGGACAATGACGGTGTCGTCAAAATCCATATACACTTCATCGTAATCAATGTCTACTTTAAAGACATTATGCAAAGCCCGGTCTACAACTACATGGCTGATCTGTTCCGGGATATCCACATCATAGCCCAGCGCATCAAAGACAGTCAGAAGCGCCAGGTTCACACCGGCGGCACGCTCAACGCACATGGTACCCGCCACACGGGTTGCACATTCCAACAGGCGGTATTCCCCGCTGAGACTCTTTTTTAGTTGGAAAAACCAAACACCCCGGAAATCCATCATCTGATTGATGGTTTCGGCAATCTCAAGTACCCGCGCATCCGGCTCCATAATGGAGGAATTGACACTGATTCCGTTTTTGATACGGTGACGGTTACGACAAGACGCATAGCGCAAGTTGCCGTGACGGTCGGTAAAGCAGTCGATGGTATACTCCTCGCCGGGCAGATATTCGCAAACTACCTGCTCCTCGGTGCGGATCGCCAGTTCATGCCGCAGCTGGTCTTCATTCTTCAAAATCATAAAGCCCTGGGCACCTTGGGACTCGGTAGGCTTGATGATAACCGGGTATTGGTCGATCTCCTCGGGCGAAGTATAGATCTTCGGTAGAAAATCGCAGCCTGCAAGTCTCGCATAGGTTTTGGATTTGCTTCTGCATAATTCGACGGTTTCATCCGGGCAGGTGAGCAGCTTTGCGTGAAGTCTTTCTCTGTTCTTGGAAAGCGCTAGAATAACGCTATCGAATGCCGGGAAGATAAAATCAATATGATTTTCATCAATGTGCTTATTTAGAACATCAATAAAGTTAGGATCGTTGATAAAAGGAATCCCGCCAATATAGTTTTTGTATACCCAGCAGCCGTGGTCATCCACGCTGGAGGCACCATATAGGTCGATAAATCTTATATCCTTGAGGGACCGATGTAGCTCTAAGCCGATCTCGGACCCGCAGGGAAATACCATGATTTTAATTTGTTCCATTTTTGCCTCTCTTATAAACCGATTCGCCGTTTGATTTCATTTACAATACGTTCGGAATTATCCGGACCGTTGGCGGATTTATCGAAGAAGAACTGCAGTTTTTCTTCTCGCAAGGTGGCATCCTTTCGAGGATTCTCTGCATATTCCTTCACCTGACCCAGAGTCTCTCTCCAACTGCCGGTCATAGGACCGGGAATAACATTGGGGAAATCCAGATTAAAGCCGGCTTCGTTCTTTACAAACCAATCGTAGTCCGAACCATGGAAGATGACCGGACGGTCCAACTGAGCAAAATCCAGTCCGATGCTGGAATAGTCAGTGATCATAATGGAGAAGGTACCGATCTCAGTATACACATCTGGCTGATCATGCAGCTTTACACGATCAAATTGCTTCAGCACGTTCTTGATCTTGCCGCTGTAGCTGCGCCAGGTATGGGGGTGCATCCGCAGATAAAACTCGCCGTTGATCTGCTCCATCAATGCCTGCACTGCCGGTACAGCTTCTAAAAATTCCCGAACCATCGCAGTTTCCCTTTGAAAATCAAACCGATAGGTAGGTGCATACATTACCTTGATGGGCACCTCCTGCCGCTCGGTATTATACATAGGGAGATCGCGGGGGTGCCCCGCCATAAAGCAATTTTCTCGGGGGACCTTCCAGATATCGGCGATCATGGTCAGGCGCTCTTCACCGGGGCAGACAAATAAAAAGTATTTTTCGAAAAGTTCCCGATAAGGAGCCTTGAAAAAGTATTTGATGCGTTTGATGAAACGTGTAAAGATATTATCCTTGTCAGTAGGCAGGATGTCCCAGCTATATCGCGCACCTCTTTGGTCGGTGTTGCGGACACCATTGGCATCCCCCATCGCCTTAAAGCCAACGCCATGCCAGAGCTGGACCACCTTAGTTTTGTCGTTAAAGCCTTGGAACGGATCATAGTCGGACATAACATAATGGTCGGTAACCGCGATCTCTGCCCGGGAAAGAACCTTCTTATACTCCTTAGTACCGGACATACAGACCGGCTTTCCCTCCGCTTTCAATTGCTTATAGACAACACTATTATTCGTCAGCCATCGGATATCGATCTCCGGGTGGTTTTTCAGGATATATTCATAAAAATATTTGGTGTTATCCAGGTACCCATTGCCGCGAAAACTGGTGATGACCCATAAGTTTTTGGTTTTGGGCACCAGGGTGTTGCACCAATAAGGGATCAGCGACAATGCTATTTTCGCACCCTTGACGGCTTTTTTAAAGAATTGATGGATAACATTCAGAATCTTCAAAAAGGTTACATAGATCTTGCCGCCGTACCGATAGTAGCGATTACGAACCAAAAGCTGATAACCATTCCAGGTCCAAGCATTGACCATCATGCGGCTGTCGCCGTAAAAGGATAAAAACGCAGTCAGAGAAAGCTGTGCAGCCTCAGGGTAGGTATGGAAATAATGCAGGATCGCATCATAATCTTCCAATTTGTTTGCCGTTTTCAGATAATTGAAGGATTCTAATTTGATCCGGTTTTCAAACTGTACACCGGGGAATTTTTCAAGGTGCGTATTGTACCACTCCAAAAGACCGCTCATCCAGCGAATGTGATCCAAGCGGGTTTTCATAAAGTGCTCGTCCATATCGGCGCTCATGTAAACGCCAACATTACTTCGGCGATAAACGGCAGTAACATCCGTTAAAAATCCCGCTTCCCCTTCCCCTAATTGCATCATGAAGATGGGGTGGTCGCCGATAATGCCGGTATAGTACCACTCAGGAATCTCAATGTCGTAATTCCAGCGGTAAAAAACCGTCGCCGTATGGGCAGGAAAAACCCAAACGCAGTCAAAGGCGGTATATGGCGTAGTCTTAAGCTTATAAGACGGCTCACAATCCGGGAAGATCATTCTCCCCTCTTTATCAGCTTTAAACCAATCCCGCAGGAACCAATCCTCAGGTGCGCTGATCTCGGCGCGGGTAAACGCCACCCGCAGATCCGGATTCGCCTGCATATAGTCATACTGCTTTTGAAGCTTGTATTCATCCACCCAATAGTCGTCACCCTCGCAAAAAGCAATATAGGGGCTATTGGCATGGCGGCAAAGATCGATCAGGTTTGCCTGGGCGCCCATATTCTCCTCCCGGAGAAACGGGACGATAATATCCGGGTACTTCTCCGCATATTCACGGACAATATCCGCGGTTCCATCCGGACCGCAGTCCTCGCCGACGAATACCTTATATTTAAAGTTAGTCTTCTGCATCAAAAAGCTATCCAGGGCATCCCGGATAAACTCTTCATGCTTATAGGTAATACAGCAGATGGTGACTGCGCAGTCGTCGTTTTCCTCGAAACGCTTGGCGGTCTCCGGACCCATTACCAGGTTTTCGGCCTTACCGCTGGTGCAGTACGAATCCTGCTCAGCGTTATAAAGAGTTGCGTATTTGAAATCCTTTTTCGTCTGAATATTCATAAAAAATCGAAACTATTATCTCCCTGTCAATACTTTGATGGTACTCTCGACACCCTGCTCTACCGTATAATTTCCTTTCCAACCAAGAGCACAGAGCTTATCGCTGCTCAGCACCGCATAGGTGATGGGGGTTTGCTGCCCCTTGGCGGTATCATCCGGTTCTGAAAAAAC